>NZ_JBDJLK010000058.1:0-35847 GCF_039673335.1 Pseudomonas sp. TWI929 | reverse complement strand
ACCCACTCCCACAGGATTACCACTGCCTTGAACCTTGTGCAGTCCCTGTTGGAGCGGGTTTACCCGCGAAGAGGCCGGCACAGGGCAGCACATATGCTCAGCTCAACACATACCCAACCGGCAACAACGCCGGTGGCAACTGCTGTTCCCCCAAGCCCGTCAAAATATCCCGCTCCACAGTCCGCACCATGGCGTCGGTCGGCAAATCGTTCTCATCCCGCCCAAACGGGTCTTCCAGCTCGTTACCAATCGCATCCAGCCCGAAGAACGTGTACCCGACGATGGTCGTGAACAGCGGCGCCAGCCAGCCCAGCGGCTCGGCCAGGGCAAACGGCAACAGAATGCAGAAGATGTAGATGGTGCGGTGCAGCAACAGCGTATAGGGGAACGGTAGCGGTGTGCCCTTGATCCGCTCACAGGTGGCCTGCACTTCGGTCAGGCCCACCAGCCGTTGTTCCAGCAGGCTGTAGCGCCAATCGCTGATCTGCTGCTGTTCAGCCAGCCGCGAGCACTGTGCGCCAACCCCACGCAAGATGGCATCGCACACATTGTGCGGGCTGATTGCCTCGGGCCGGGCCAGCCAGGGGCGGGCGGCCGCCAGGTCATCCTCGTTGCGCAAGCGCGCATTCAGCGCATGGGCATAACCGCACAGGCTGCGCAGCAGCTCGCTGCGTAGTTTTTCATCGTTGATCACTACGCTTTCGCGCACGAACGAGCGGGTTTCGATAATCAGCTTGCCCCAGGCCTTGCGCCCTTCCCACCAACGGTCATAACAGGCGTTGTTGCGAAAGCTCATGAAGATCGACAGTGACAGGCCAAGCAAGGTGAACGGCGTGGCACTGACCGGGTAGAAAAACGCCGGGTAGTGGCGCTCGACCAGCACGATCAGCGCGGCCAGCAGGGTAACCATCAGGCAGCGCAGGGCAATGCGCTTTACGATCGAACCCTTCAGGGTGAACAGCACACGCAGCACATCGGGGGTGGGGTGGACGATCATGGAAATCCAGAGACGGCCGCTCAGCCGCCGGTCATGTTCATGAAGCGCAGGATCTGCACGTCGCCACCGACTTCGAAGTGATGGCGGTAGGGTTTCAGGTGCAGGGAGTCGCGGATGGCCTTTTCCAGGCGTTCGGGGTTGCCGGGGTGGGCACGCAGCACTTGCTTGAGGTCTACCGAGTGCTCATTACCCAGGCACAACAGCAAGCGGCCCTCGACGGTCAGGCGCACGCGGTTGCAGGTGGCGCAGAAGTTGTGGCTGTGCGGCGAGATGAAGCCGACCCGGGTGTTGGGCGCTTCGGCCAGGCGCCAGTAACGTGCCGGGCCTTGGGAGGATTCGGTCGATTCGACCAGGGTGAACTGTTCGGCCAGCAGCGCGCGTACTTCATCGCTGGAGCAGAACGACTCGCCGCGCTCATGTTCGCTGATTACCCCCAGCGGCATTTCTTCGATGAAGGTGATGTCCAGCTCGCGGTCGATGGCAAAACGCACCAGGTCGACCAACTCATGGTCGTTGCGGCCCTTGAGCACTACGCAGTTGAGTTTGGTGCGCTTGAAGCCGGCCTGGCGTGCGGCGTCGATGCCGGCGACTACCTGGTGCAGGTCGCCAGTGCGGGTCAGTTGCTTGAAGCGTGCGGCGTCCAGGCTGTCGAGGCTGATGTTCAGGCGCGTTACACCGGCGTCGAACAATGGTTGGGCCAGGCGCCCGAGTTGCGAACCGTTGCTGGTCAGGCACAGCTCACGCAGGCCGGGCAGGGCAGCGATGCGCCCGCACAGGTCGACAATGCCCTGGCGTACCAGCGGCTCGCCGCCGGTCAGGCGGATCTTGCGGGTGCCGAGGGCGACGAAGCGCTCGGCCACCAGGAACAGTTCTTCAAGGCTGAGGATTTGCTGGCGCGGCAAAAACTGCATGTCTTCGGCCATGCAGTACACGCAGCGGAAGTCACAGCGGTCTGTGACCGACATCCGCAGGTAGTCGATTTTCCGGTTGAAGCCGTCGATCAGGGCCCGGCTGTTCTGTTCCACGTTGGCGCTCGAATTGGTTGGCACACAACTCCAAGCTATAACCTGGCCGCAGGGGCGTCAAATTGCTTTGTCCGACTGCTTGATCGATGGCCTCTATCATGGCTGCAGGCCAGGCTGTTCAAAGCCTGGACTGCGTCGCGTGTTTCGCGGGTGAACCCGCTCCCACAGGTACGGCGCAAGATTCAGAACCAGTGCGATCCCTGGAGGAGCGGGTTCACCCGCGAAGGCCGCAACGCGGTTTCAGCCCATGATCGACACCGCTTATCACGCCGTAAGATCTTTCGATTGGACGGCTCTACCTCACGCTCCATAGGCTGAAAAAAAGCATCGAAGCGTGAGGATTCATCGCATGAGCCAGGACGAACACATCAGGGACTACAAGGGCGCCGCCGCCGGCTGGGGGGCGCTCAAGAGCGTGACCAAGAGTTGGCTGGGCAGCGAAAACGCCTTCAAGAACCTGCGGGCCATGCTCAAGACCAACCAGAACGGCGGCTTCGACTGCCCCGGCTGCGCCTGGGGCGAGTCGCCGGAAAGCGACATGGTCAAGTTCTGCGAAAACGGCGCCAAGGCGGTGAACTGGGAAGCCACTGGCCGCTCGGTGGACCCGGCATTCTTCGCCAAGTACAGCGTCAGCGCGCTGAAGGAGCAGACCGACTACTGGCTTGAATACCAGGGCCGCCTCACGCACCCGATGCGCTACAACGCTGCCACCGACCACTATGTCGAAACCACCTGGCAAGAGGCCTTCGAACTGGTCGCCAAACACCTGCGTGCGCTGCAGTCGCCGGATGAGGCCGAGTTCTACACCTCGGGCCGGGCCAGCAACGAGGCGGCGTTCCTTTACCAGCTGTTCGTGCGCGCCTATGGCACCAACAACTTCCCCGATTGCTCGAACATGTGCCACGAAGCCAGTGGCGCGGGCATGTCGGAAACCCTCGGGGTGGGCAAGGGCACTGTAGTGTTCCACGACCTGGAGCTGGCCGACGCAATCTTCGTCATCGGCCAGAACCCTGGCACCAATCACCCGCGTATGCTTGAACCGCTGCGCGAGGCGGTCAAGCGCGGTGCCCAGGTGGTGTGCTTCAACCCGCTCAAGGAGCGCGGCCTGGAGCGCTTCCAGCACCCACAGCACCCGTTCGAAATGCTCAGCAACGGCTCCGAGCCGACCTCCAGCGCCTACTTCCGCCCGGCCCTGGGTGGCGACATGGCAGCCATGCGCGGCATCGCCAAGTTTCTGCTGCAGTGGGAGCGCGAAGCCCAGGCCAAGGGCGAGCCAGCGGTGTTCGACCATGCCTTCATCGCCGAGCACACCAGTGGCGTCGATGACTACCTGGCGGCGGTGGACGCCACCCCCTGGGAGCACATCGTCAAGCAATCGGGCCTGACCCTGGCCGAGATCGAGCTGGCCGCACGCATGTACCGCAAGGCCGAGCGGGTCATCATGTGCTGGGCCATGGGCGTCACCCAGCATCGCCATTCGGTGCCGACCGTGCAGGAAATCGTCAACCTGCAACTGCTGCGTGGCAACGTCGGCAAGCCCGGTGCCGGCCTGTCGCCGGTGCGCGGCCACAGCAACGTGCAGGGCGACCGCACCATGGGTATCGACGAGAAACCCAAAGCGGCGTTGCTCGATGCCATCGAAAAACGCTTTCAGTTCCGTGTGCCGCGTGCCCACGGGCATAACGCGGTGCTGGCGATCAAGGCCATGGAAGAAGGGCGGGCCAAGGTGTTTGTCGCCTTGGGCGGTAACTTCGCCCAGGCCACCCCGGACACCCCGCGCACCCACGCGGCGCTGCAGAACTGCGCGCTGACCGTGCAGATTTCCACCAAGCTCAACCGCTCGCACCTGGTTACCGGCCGCGATGCGCTGATTTTGCCGTGCCTGGGCCGTACCGAAATCGACCTGCAGGCCGAAGGGCCGCAAGGCGTGACCGTGGAGGACACCTTCAGCATGGTGCACATCTCCAACGGCCAGTTGCGCCCTCGCTCGCCGCACATGCGCTCGGAGCCGTGGATCATCGCCGGCATGGCCAAGGCCACGCTGGGCAACCAGCCGATCGACTGGGAGTATGCGGTGGCCGATTACAACCGCATTCGCGACATGATCTCCGACGTAATCCCCGGCTTCACCGGCTTCAATGAACGCCTGAATAGCCCGGGCGGCTTCCACCTGGGCAACAATGCCGCCGATCGCAACTTCCGTACGGCCACGGGCAAGGCCCGCTTCATGCCCCACGCGCTGCCCGAGGAACTGGTCAACGCCAAGGTGCTGGCCCGTGGTGACAAGCCCGACCTGATCCTGCAAACCCTGCGTTCGCACGACCAGTACAACACTACCTTGTATGGCCTGGACGACCGCTACCGCGGGGTGTTCGGCCTGCGTGAAGTGGTGTTCGTCAACGAGGCCGACATCCGCCGCCTGGGCTTCGAGCCGGGCGAGCAGGTGGACCTGGTGTCGTTGTGGGAGGATGGCGTGGAGCGGCGGGTGTCGGGGTTCCGCCTGGTGGCCTATGACGTGCCGGAAGGGCAGGCGGCGGCGTACTACCCGGAGACCAACCCGTTGGTGCCGCTGGAGAGTTATGGCGAGGGGACCTATACCCCGACCTCGAAGTTTGTGGCGATCAAGGTGGAGAAAGCCAAGGCCGGGAACCGGATTGCGGCGGTGCTGGCCTCGGATTGATGGGAAGCCTGTGCTGGCCTCTTCGCGGGTAAGCCCGCGAAGAATCCAGCACCGGTCAGGAACGGTTCACCGGATAGGCCGTGGTGTACTTCATCTGTTCCATGGCAAAACTGGAGGTAATGTTCGACAACCCATCGGTGCTGGTAATCAGCTTTTTGTAAAACCGGTCATACGCCGCAATATCGACCACCACCACCCGCAGCATGTAATCCCAGTCCCCCGACATGCGGTAGAACTCCATCACTTCCTCGAACCCGGTCACGGTCGTGGCAAACTGCTCCAGCCACGCGCTGTCGTGGCGCTGGGTCTTGAGCTGGACGAACACGGTAAGCCCCAACCCCAGCTTTTCCGGGTCGAGCAAAGCGACACGGCCGACAATGTAGCCGTCTTCCTCAAGGCGCTTGACCCGCTTCCAGCACGGCGTGCTGGACAAGTTGACGGCCTCGGCCAGGTCCTTCAGCGAGATCGAGGCGTCGCGTTGTAGCAGGGTGAGAATGTGCTGGTCGAAACTGTCCATATTGCGCGCTGGCCGTGCAGATAAATATTTCACAGATTACCCCAAGGCCAGAAGATTTGGGTTGTGCGATAGTGGCAGCCTTAATTCTGCCAATGGGCCTGACCATGTCCGACAAGCCGCGCAATTTCGCCACCCGTACCATCCACGCCGGCGAGCAGTTCAGCGTCGCCGATAACGCCATTTTCCCGGCCATCGTCACCGCCAGTTCGTTCACCAAACGCAGCCTGGACGACAAGCCGGAATACTCCTACAGCCGTGTCGGCAACCCCACCCGGCATGCCTACGAAACCTGTGTCGCCGCCCTGGAAGAAGGCGTGGGCGCGGTTGCCTGCGCCTCGGGGGTGAATGCCACTGCGACCGTGCTGGAGCTGCTGCCCAAGGATGCCCACGTGGTGGTAATGAACGGCGTGTACGGTGGCACCTTCCGCATCCTCGAAGACTACCGCAGCCGCACCTCGGGCTTGACCACCACCTATGTCGACCTTAACGACCTCGAGGCGGTCGCCGCCGCCATCAAGCCGGAAACCCAGCTGATCTGGATCGAATCGCCGACCAACCCATTGCTGCACCTGGTCGACATCAAGGCAGTGTGCGACCTGGCCAAGGCGCGGGGCATTCTCACCTGCATCGACAACACCTTCTGCTCGCCATGGAACCAGCGCCCGATCACCCTGGGTGTGGACCTGGTGATGCACTCGGCCAGCAAGTACATCGGCGGCCACTCCGACCTCACCGGCGGTGTGGTGGTGGCGGCCAATGATGCGCTGCTGGCGCGCCTGCGCCGTATCAGCATGGCAATTGGCGCGGTGCAGGGGCCGTTCGATTGCTACCTGGCCCTGCGCGGCCTGAAAACCCTGGATGTACGCATGGAGCGCCAGTGTGCCAACGCCCTGCAGGTGGCGCGCTTCCTCGAAAACCACGCGCAGGTCGAGCAGGTGTATTACCCAGGGCTGGAAAGCCACCCGCAGCATGAGCTGTGCAAACGCCAGATGCGCAGTGGCGGGGCGGTGGTGGCGATGAAGGTGAAAGGCGACCGCGCCGCACTGAACCGCCTGGTGGAGGCGCTGCAGATCTTTGTGCTGGCCGACTCGCTGGGCGGGGTGGAGAGCATGATCAACCACTCCTGGAGCATGTCGCACTGCTCGTTGAGCCCGGAGCAGAAAGGCGTGATGGGGATCAGCGAGAACCTGCTGCGCTTGTCGGTGGGGATCGAGGATTACCGCGACCTGGTCGAGGACCTGGATGGGGCGTTGAACGCGCTGGTTGTTGTGTAAGGGCTGCTGGCCTCTTCGCGGGTAAAACCCCTCCAACATCGGACCGCGTACCTGGTAGGAGCGGGGTTACCCGCGAAGAGGCCGGCAGCTTCAATGAATTCCGGTCAGGATTTGGGCGGATGAATGATCCGTTCGATCTTGTCCTTGATCAGCAACCGCTCCTTGCGCAGGCGGTTGACGGCCTCGTCGTTGGTACCGTTGCCTTCGGCGGCTACCACCTCCTTGTCCTTGGCGTTGTATTCCTTGTGCAGTGAATGCAGCGCCTGGTCCTTTTCCATGAGCGCCTGGAATTTCTCAGCGGTAACGTGCAGGTCAGCGAGCAGATCATGCGGAACTGGCATTTCTTCACCTCTGTCAGGGTTGTCGGTAAGGTCCTGACCACTGAGGATAGCCGCCTTTGCGCAGGCTGGTGACGGCGCTCCGGCTGAACGGCAGCTGAAAGAAATGCAGTTAAACGCCAAAACACGCGCCTTCACGAAATTGTTACCAACTTTTTCACAAAAAATTGATGACGCGCTTTCTAGAGTTCGCCCAACTTTCCCACGGTGCCATACGGCCTGGGGGTTGATAATCACTCTTGATTGCGAACGCTGATGCTCAACTTCAAATCCCTGCGGACTGAATGGGTCACGCTGCTGGCCAGCCTTTACCTGCTGATTGGCTTCAACATGTTCCTTTGGGGGCACCTGCAAGAGGTCGTGCCTGCTGGCCTGTCGGGGCTTTGGCTGAGCCTGGCGTTCGCCATGCTGATGTTGTTCGCGTTCAACCTGATACTGACGCTGTTTGCCTTCCGTTATGTATTGAAACCGCTATTGATCATCTTGTTCATGAGTGGCGCGGGCGTCGCTTACTTCATGAACCGGTACGGTGTACTTATTGATGCCGGTATGTTCCGCAATATGGCAGAGACCAATATTGCGGAAGTGCGCGACCTGATGTCGTTCAAGTTTGCCGCCTATATCCTGCTGCTGGGCGTGCTGCCTTCGATACTGTTGTGGAAGGCCAGGATCGCCTATCGCCCCTGGCACCGCGAGCTGCTGGGCAAGCTGGTGGTCAGCGGTGCCTGCGTAGTGGCCCTGGGTTCGGTGGCGCTGGTCAACTACCAGGGCCTGTCGTCGCTGTTTCGCAACCACCACGAACTGCGCCTGATGCTTACCCCTAGCAATATTGTCGGTGCCTCCATTGGTTATGTCAGCGAGCGCGTCGGTACGGCATCGCGCCCGTTCCAGAGTTATGGCGAAGATGCCAAGCGTGATGTTGCCTGGCAAAAACATGAGCGCAAGTCGCTGACCGTGCTGGTGGTGGGTGAAAGTGCCCGGGCAGACCATTTTGGTGTGCTGGGCTATGACCGCGATACCACGCCGAATCTTGCCAAGGAGCAGGGCCTACTGGCGTTTTCCGACGTGCACTCGTGCGGCACGGAAACTGCCGTCTCGGTGCCATGCATGTTCTCTGGCATGAAGCGCAAGGACTACGATGCCCGCGTGGCGAAGAACCGCGAAGGCCTGCTGGATATCCTTCAGCGTGCCGGCCTGGCGGTGCAGTGGCGCGATAACCAGTCGGGCTGCAAGGGCACTTGCGACCGCGTGCAGTTCATCGATGTCAGCAACCTCACCGACCCGCAGCTGTGCGCCAATGGCGAATGCCATGACCAGATCCTGCTGCAAGGCCTGGATGAACTGATCGACAACCTCGACAAAGACACCGTGCTGGTGCTGCACCAGATGGGCAGCCATGGCCCTGAGTACTTCAAGCGTTACCCAGGCGCCGACCAGCGCTTCGGCCCGGTGTGCCAGAGCAACGCGCTGGACCAGTGCAGCGAGCAGGAGATCATCAACGGCTACGACAATACCCTGGCCTACACCGACAAGGTGCTGGCCTCGCTGATCGACACCCTGCGCAGCAAGCAGGACAAGGTCGACACGGCGATGATCTACCTGTCCGACCATGGCGAGTCGCTGGGCGAGTACAACCTGTTCCTGCACGGCACCCCGTACGCCATTGCCCCCGAGCAGCAGAAGCACGTGCCGCTGCTGACCTGGTTCTCCGACAGCTACAAGGAGGACTTCGGCGTCGACACCGACTGCCTGGCCAAGCTCAGCGATGCCCCGCTGTCGCAGGACAACCTGTTCCACTCGATGCTCGGCCTGTTGCAGGTACACACCGAGGTCTATCAGCAGTCGCTGGACATGTTCGCCAGCTGCCGGCCTTGGCTGGCGGCCAAGCGCTGATCGTTTGAAACCCATTTGCGGGCACGCCCGCTCCTACAAGCCCACTGCTACCCTTGAGGCGTGCGCTGTACTTGTGGGAGCGGGCGTGCCCGCGAATGGTCTTTACGCACCGTTTATCTATTCCAAGGATGGCGCAGGTTTCACCAGCAGTGCCCGCGCCGTATATACTGCGCGCCAATGTTAGTGGGAGAGCCTCGTGGCCATCGAAATACACTGGATCCGTGACGACCAGAGCCTGGCCGAACACTGCCGCGACTGGCACCATCTGCCCTTCGTCGCCGTCGACACCGAATTCATGCGGGTCGACACCTTCTACCCGAAAGCCGGGCTGATCCAGATCGGCGACGGCCAGCGGGCCTTCCTGATCGACCCGCTGCTGATCGACAATTGGCAACCCTTGGCCGACCTGCTGGAAGACAGCAGCGTGGTCAAGGTGTTGCACGCCTGCAGCGAAGACCTCGAAGTGTTGCTGCGCCTGACCGGCAAACTGCCCCAGCCGCTGTTCGACACACAGCTGGCCGCTGGCTACCTGAACCTGGGCTTCTCCATGGGCTATTCGCGCCTGGTGCAGGACGTGCTGGGCATCGAGCTGCCCAAGGGCGAAACCCGCTCCGACTGGCTGCAGCGCCCGCTCTCGGAAACCCAGGTCAGCTATGCCGCCGAGGATGCCGTGCACCTGGCCGAGCTGTTCACCGCCCTGCGCCCGCGCCTGTCTGACGACAAGTACGCCTGGGTGCTGGAAGACGGCGCCGAGCTGGTCGCCCAGTTGCGCCGCGAAGTCGAGCCCGAAAGCCTGTACCGCGACGTCAAGCTGGCCTGGAAGCTGGCGCCCCAGCAATTGGCGGTGCTGCGTGAGCTGTGCGCCTGGCGCGAGCGCGAAGCGCGCAACCGCGATGTGCCGCGTAACCGCATCCTCAAGGAGCACTCGTTGTGGCCCATGGCCAAGAGCCAGCCGAACAACCTGTCGGCGCTGGCCAAGATCGACGAGATGCACCCGCGCACCATCCGTCAGGACGGTGAGTTCCTCATCCAGCTGATCAAGCGCGCTGCCAGCCTGCCTGCCGAACAGTGGCCACAGGCCTTGCCCGAGCCGCTGCCGATCGAGGCCGCCGGCATCCTCAAGCAGCTACGTGCCATCGGCCAGGCCGAAGGCGAGCGCCTGGGGATAGCCCCCGAACTGATGCTGCGCAAGAAAGCCCTGGAGGCGCTGCTCAAGAGCGGCTACCCCAATGGCCCTTATCAACTGCCCGATTCGCTGCGCGGCTGGCGCCGTGAGCGCATGGGCCAGGCCCTGCTGGACAACCTGGCAGGTGCCGGAGAGACCCGATGAAACGCATTTGCTCGATCTACAAGAGCCCCCGCAAGAACGAAATGTACCTGTACGTGCTCAAGGCCGACGGCCTGGAGCGCGTACCCGAAGGCCTGCTGCCGTTCTTCGGCACCCCTGTGCACGCCTTCGACCTGGTGCTCAGCCCCGAGCGCAAGCTGGCCCGCGAGGATATCGCCAAGGTGCTGGAGAACCTCGACAACCAGGGCTACCACCTGCAGATGCCGCCGCCGGATGACGACTACATCGAGCACTTGCCCGAAGAGTTGCTGCGCCGTAACGACCCGGCCTGATCATGCGCGTACTGATTGCTGAGCATGATCATGCTCGATACGCCGAGCTTTTGCGCGCAGCCGCGCCTGAAGTGGAAATCCTGACCAGTGGCGACTCCGCCGAACTGGCACGCCAGGCACCGCAGTGCCCGGTGTGGCTGGGCCAGCCAGACCTGCTGGCGAGCCTGCTGCGCCAGGGCCACAAACCTGAGTGGATGCAATCGACCTGGGCCGGTATCACGCCGTTGCTGGCCGATGGCCTGCCGCGTGATTACCGCCTGACCCGTGCGGTGGGCATCTTTGGCCAGGTGATGGCCGAGTACATGCTTACCTACATGCTCGGCCATGAGCGCGAAGTGCTGTCGCGCCTGGTCAGCCAGGTGGAACGGCGTTGGGATGACCGCCCGGGCTGCAGCCTGGAAGGGCGCAAGGTGTTGGTCGTCGGCACCGGCGACATTGGCCAGCGGGTGGCCGAGTTCCTGCAGCCGTTTGGCGTGGTGCTGTACGGCGTTGCCAGCAGCGCCCGTGAACAGGCGCCGTTCGTCGAGGTGGCCGCGCTGGCCGAGCTGCCGCGCATGGTTGGCCAGGTCGACTACGTGCTTAACCTGCTGCCGGATACCCCGGCCACTCACGACCTGTATGACGCGGCGCTGTTCAAGTGCTTCCAGCCCACGGCGCTGTTCATCAATGCCGGGCGTGGCGCGGCAGTGGTCGATGCAGACCTGGTCGAGGCGCTGAAGGAAGGCCATCTGGCGGGGGCGGTGATCGATGTGTGCCGGCAGGAGCCGCTGCCCAAGCAGCACCCGTTCTGGACCGCGTGGGGGTTACTGCTGACTGGGCACAGCTCGGCACCTACCTCGCCGGCGGCGATGGTGCGGTTGTTTGTCGAGAATGTGCGGGCGTATGCGGCAGGGCAGGCGTTGCGTGGCGAAGTGGACTTCGCCCGGGGCTATTGATTGCTGTTGCCTGTACTGGCCTCTTCGCGGGTAAACCCGCTCCCACAGCTACCCCAGATTTCCAGGGGGCTGTGCAATCCCTGTGGGAGCGGGTTCACCCGCGAAGAGGCCAGCACCGACGACACAAGGCTTACAGGCTGAAATCACCTTCAGCAGCCAGCTCACTCAGCGGCTTGCGCGGGCTCGGCACTTCACGCGCCTGCAGAGCTTCGTCCAGGCTGGCCTTGTCACCCAGCTTGCCGATCGCCACCATGGCATGCAGCACGTAGCCTTCAGGAATCTTCAACTCCTGACGCGCCAGTTCCTGGTCGAAACCTGCCATGCCATGGGTATGCCAGCCACTGATGCTGGCCTGAAGGGCCAGGTGCCCCCAGGCGGAACCGGTGTCGAAGGTGTGCCACAGTGCCGGTTTCTCCTCAGTGGCGCCCGGGGCGGCGAAGGTGGTCTTGGAAATCACCAGCACCAGCGCCGACGCCTGCTGTGCCCAGCTGCGGTTGAACGGCACCAGCAGGCTCAGGTAACGCTCCCAGTTCGGCGTATCACGGCGGGCATAAAGGAAGCGCCAAGGTTGCGAGTTGTACGCCGACGGTGCCCAGCGGGCGGCTTCGAGGAAGCTCAGCAGGGTCTCTTCACTGATCGGCTCGGCGGTGAAGGCGCGTGGCGACCAGCGGTTGATGAACTGTTCGTTGATGGCGTAATCGGCAATGCGGGGGTTGGCGCTCATGGCTGCTCCTGCAAAAGGACGGGAAAGGCGCACGCTACTGCGTCCCGTCGCGACTGACAAGCGGTCTGGCTTTGCCGAAGCCCAGGCTCTAGACTGGCGCCGCCGCGCGCCGTGGCCCCAAGATGAATGCAGGAAACCCGTGTAATGATCGCTGAAAACGCGCCGTTCTGGCGGCGCAAGACCCTCGAACAACTCAACCCGCAAGAGTGGGAATCGCTGTGCGATGGCTGCGGCCTGTGCTGCCTGCAAAAGCTTGAGGACGAGGACGACAACAGCGTCTATTACACGCGTATCGCCTGCAAGTTGCTGGACCTCGACACCTGCCAGTGCAGCGACTACCCCAACCGCTTCGCCCAGGTGCCTGACTGCATCCAGCTCACCCCGGGCAAGGCCGACCAGTTCAAATGGCTGCCGAGCACCTGCGGCTACCGCCTGGTCAGCGAGGGCAAGGACCTGCCCGCCTGGCATCACCTGGTCTGCGGCGATCGCCAGCAGGTCCATGAACAGCGCATTTCCCAGTCGGGGCGTATGCTCAGGGAGCAGGATGTGGACGAAGACGACTGGGAAGACCATCTGATCTTTCGCGCCAGCTGACCGGCGCAGCCCGCTGCCACGGGGAAACAAGGAGTTTCTGTATGCGTTGCCCGCTGTTGTTGCTGTTGGGCCTGATGGCCAGTTCGCCGGCTTGGGCGAAAAAGGTCGATCTCGACTACCAGGTGCGTCTGTTGCCTGCCAGTGGCCAGGCGGAAGTCCGCGTTACCTTGGCCGAGGGCAGCGCCGTGCGCAGTCTGGACTTCGACCTGGGCAAGGCCGGGGCCTACAGCGGCTTCCAGGCCGATGGCCAATGGCAGTTGCAGGGCCAGCGCGGCGTATGGCAGCCGGCGCCCGGCAAGACCAGCCTCAGCTACCGTGTGCAACTGGACCAGAAGCTCTCCAGCGGTGCCTATTCCTCGCGTATCACCCCACACTGGGCGCTGTTTCTCGGCGACCAGCTGGTGCCGCCTGCGCGCCTCGACCAGCAGGATGGCACCGAGCTGGTGGCACGCCTGGCGTTCGACCTGCCCGATGGCTGGAAAAGCATCGAGACGTCCTGGCCGCGTATCGGCAAGGACAAGTTCCGCATCGATAACGTTTCGCGCCTGTTCGACCGCCCGACTGGCTGGATGCTCGCCGGCGACCTCGGCAGCCGCCGCGCCCGCCTGGGTGATACCGAGGTGACCGTGGCCGCGCCGGTGGGGCAGGGCATGCGGCGTATGGACAGCCTGACCTTGCTGACTTTTGTCTGGCCGCAGTTGCAGGCAGTGTTCCCACGCAACCCGCCAAAACTGCTGCTGGTCGGTGCCCGTGATGGCATGTGGCGCGGGGCGATGGCGGCGCAGGGGTCGCTATACCTGCACAGCGCCAGGCCGATGGTAAGCGAGAACGGCAGCAGCCCGCTGCTGCGCGAAGTGGTGCAGTTGTTTGCGCAGATCCATGGGCGCGACGGCAACGACTGGCTGGTGGAAAGCCTGACCGACTACTACGCCAGCGAGTTGCTGCGCCGTTCGGGCGGGGTGAGCGATGACCGTTACCAGGCCTGGCAGGCGCGCCTGAGCAAGCAAGGCGCCAAGGTTACCCGGCTCAAGGGCGAGCGTGCCAGCCCGGCCCAGGTGGCCCGCGGGGTGCTGCTGCTGCAGGCGCTGGACAAGGAAATCCGCATCCACACCCAGGCCAAGCGCTCGCTGGACGATGTGGTGCGCGGGCTGATGCGCTTGCCTAGCGTCAGCACCGAAGACTTCGTGCAAATCAGCGAAAACGTGCTGGGGCGGCGCTCCGAAGTGCTGCAGAGCAAGGCGCTGCGCTAGGCCTCTCTATCCCCTGTACTGGCCTCCTCGCGGGCACGCCCGCGAAGAGGCCAGTACAGGCTAGTGATATGGCTAGAGCCATGAGCCCTCTGTCGGAGCTGGCTTGCCGGCGATAGGGCCATTACAGGCAATGCAAAATCAACTGCCAGTCAACGGGTCCTTGCCAGTCACCGTCACCCCGCGTGTCGCCGCCTTGGCGCTGGCCTTCAACGCCTCCAGCTCCGCCGCACTGCGTGCTATATCCGAATGCAACCGCTGATACTCCTGGCGATGCCGCTGCCACCAGGCCTTGGTTGAGCAATGGCCGCTGACCCCACGCGCCACCGCCAGCCCACCCACCACCATCTGCAGCAGCCCGACCAGGCCGCCATGGCGCAGCCCCTTGCTGAACATCAGCGCGCCCCCAGCCAACGAACTGACTCGCTCCAGTCCATGGACATTGTGCTGCGATGACGCAGCGGAATGGATATCGAGCATGACAACCCCTCCATGTGAAATGTAAGCAGCTGACTCGCAGCACGCCGCTCGCGTTCATTCGGGTCGCCAAGCGGCAACCCATGTCGCATCCAGGGCTCTGCCATGCGTCTTTGAGCGTTGCCAATGTCATTTATGGTCAAGTCCTTGGCGGATCCAGTCAACTTGACTGCCCCCTCGCTGGCGTACCGTGACCGGGCGCGAAGCTCATCCACGCTGGGTTTCGATCCAGGAGCTTCACGTCCCCCCACAAAGAAAACAAAAGCAGGGATCAGGATGACAATGACAAGCGCGAGTGGCGCCGGCAATCAGCTGGCGCAAGGCTTCAAGCAACGCCATGTGACCATGCTCTCCATCGCCGGGGTGATCGGTGCCGGGTTGTTCATCGGCTCCGGGCACGCCATTGCGGCGGCCGGCCCTTCGGCTATCGTCGCCTATGCCCTGGCCGGTGCATTGGTAGTGCTGGTGATGCGCATGCTCGGGGAAATGGCCGTCGCCAGCCCCGATACCGGCTCGTTCTCCACCTACGCCGACCGCGCCATCGGCCGCTGGGCCGGCTTTACCATCGGTTGGCTGTACTGGTGGTTCTGGGTGCTGGTGATTCCCATCGAGGCCATTGCCGCTGGCGTAGTACTCAACAACTGGTTCCCGCACATCGATGCCTGGTTCTTCGCCCTGAGCATGACTGTGCTGCTTACCGCCACCAACCTGTTCAGCGTGGCCAAGTACGGTGAGTTCGAGTTCTGGTTCGCCATGCTCAAGGTTATCGCCATAGTCGCCTTCATCGCCCTGGGTGCCGCGGCCTTGGCCGGTGTATTGCCCGGTCGGGAAGTCAGTGGCCTGCCATTGCTGCTGGCGCAGCAGGGCGGCTTCATGCCCAATGGCTGGACGGCGATCATTGGTGCCTTGCTGACCACCATGTTCAGCTACCTGGGTACCGAAGCCGTGACCATCGCCGCCTCCGAGTCGAAAGACCCGGCGCGCAACATCGCCAAGGCCACCCGCTCGGTCATCTGGCGTATCAGTGTGTTCTACCTGCTGTCGATCTTCGTGATCATCTCGGTGGTGCCGTGGAACGACCCGCTGCTGCCGGTACAGGGTTCCTACCAGCGCGCTCTGGAAATCATGCACATCCCCTACGCCAAGCTGCTGGTGGACATGGTGGTACTGGTGGCGGTGGCCAGCTGCCTGAACTCGTCGATCTATATTTCGTCGCGAATGCTCTACTCGCTGAGCAAACGTGGTGATGCGCCGGGCTTCATCCAGCGCACCTCGAAGGTGGGCGTGCCGCGTGCGGCGGTGATCGGCAGCACGCTGATCGGCATGTTGGCGACCATCGTCAACTACTTTGCCCCGGCTGAGGTGTTTGCCTTCCTGCTGGCCAGCTCCGGGTCGATTGCCTTGCTGGTGTACCTGGCGATTGCCTTCTCGCAACTGCGCATGCGCGCCATCCTGCAGCGGCAGAACGTCGAGATCGCCTTCAAGATGTGGCTGTACCCGTGGCTGACCTATGCAGTGATCGGCTTCATCATCTTTGCCCTGGGCACCATGTTCGTCATGCCTCAGCACCGCATGGAGGTGTCGCTGACCCTGGCGTTGGCGTTGGTGATCCTGGTGCTGGGGGTGATTACCAGCAAGCGGCATGCGCGGCGCGAGGCCTTGGCGACCGCGTGATCAGATTTGTGTGAATGAAAAAGGAAGCCACCTGCCTGCAGGTGGCTTTTTTGTTTGCGCTGTCTGGCCCCATCGCCGGCAAGCCAGCTCCCACAGGGACCTCACAGCATT
Source organism: Pseudomonas sp. TWI929 (assembly GCF_039673335.1). Classification (NCBI taxonomy): domain Bacteria; kingdom Pseudomonadati; phylum Pseudomonadota; class Gammaproteobacteria; order Pseudomonadales; family Pseudomonadaceae; genus Pseudomonas; species Pseudomonas sp. TWI929. The sequence goes on along the minus strand of NZ_JBDJLK010000058.1, from coordinate 19,741 downwards.
CAGGGCCTGTGTAGTACCTATGGGCGCTGGCTGGCCGGCGATAGGGCCCGAGCAGGCGGTGAAATTTTAGGCATTTGTCTTGTCTGGCGAATTTCCTGTCCGGTTTGGCAATGCAGCCCCAAGGGTGTTTAATTCCACCCCTGAGCCCTCTGGAACCCTTTAAAACAAAGGCCCAGATAGAATTCACCGTTCATCGAAAATGCTGTAGACACATTGTCTAACAGTACCCTATAGTCGTTATACAAATAGTAGACATAGCTCTATGACAACAAAGAAGGCCGCCATGAAAGCCACCGTCCAACCACTCGCCGCAGAAGTGCCGCAGGACCGCAAAGCCGTCCTGGCCGAAGCACTGCGCCGCCGGATTCTCAGCATGGAACTGGCCCCGGGCGCGGTGGTGGACGAACTGGCCCTGTGCGACGAGTTCGGCCTGTCGCGCCCCCCAGTGCGTGAGCTGCTGCGCCAGATCGCCGCCGAAGGCTACATCGAACTGGAAGCCAACCGTGCGCCACGCGTTGCCGCCATGAACCACGAGTCGTTGCACAGCTTCTACGTCGCCGCCCCGCTTATCTACGTTGCTACCACCCAGCTGGCTGCCACCTACGCCAGTGCCGATGAAATCGAAGTGCTCAAAGCCATCCAGGCCCAGTTCCGCCAGGCCATCGAAGAGCGCGACGTGGAAAACCGCGTGCTCTACAACGACGCCTTCCACCTGGAAATCGGCAAGATGGCGCACAACGACTACCTGCTGCCGAGCCTGCGTCGCCTGCTGATCGACCACACCCGGCTGGGCAAGATCTTCTATCGCCACCCAACCACCGATGACATGCAGCGCGACCTTGAAGTGGCCTGCGAGCAGCACGAACAGATGATCCAGGCCATCGAGCGCCGCGACCCGCAAGCCGCTGGCCAGCTGGTGCGCGAGCATTTCGAGCTGTCGCGTCGGCGCATGGCCGAGTACGCCGCACCACAAGGGTTGGATGTACCGATCCAGATATGAATTACCCAGGTCAGGCCGCCGCTGCTGACCACACGTCAACAACAAGATCCAGGTTAGTGACATGACAAGAATAAGTTCGTTACCTGCTGATGATGCCACCTGTGGCTGGTACCACCTGAGCAAACCCCGCACGCCAAGGCCGGCCCACAGTGGCCACAGCCAGGCGCGTTGGGTGGTGGTCGGCGCCGGCTTCACCGGCCTGGCGGCTGCACGCCAGCTGGCAACGAACTTCCCGGATGACGAGATCGTGTTGATCGAGGCCCAGGAGGTCGGTTTCGGCACCTCTGGCCGTAACGCCGGTTTTGCCATCGACCTGCCGCACGATATCGGCGCCGAGGACTACATCGGCGACATCGACATCGCCAAGACCGTGCTCAAGCTCAACCTGGGTGGCCAGTCGTACCTCAAGGAGCTGATCGAGCGCTACGACATCGAGTGCCAGTTCCGCCACTGCGGCAAGTACCAGGCGGCCATCGAAGACCGCGGCATCGCTGTGCTGGATGCCTATCGCCGTGGCCTGGACAAGCTGGGCCAGCCTTACGAAGTGATCGAAGGCCGCGATCTGCCTGACCACATCGGCACGCACTTCTACCGCAAGGGCCTGTTCACCCCCGGTACCGCTTTGCTGCAACCCTCGGCGCTGGTCAAAGGCCTGGCTGACAGCCTGCCGAGCAATGTTTCACTGTACGAGCAAACGCCGATCACCGATGTCGAGTACGGTGACAAGGTAGTGCTGCGCCACGCCAACGGTTCGATCACCGCCGACAAGCTGGTGCTCACCACCAACGCCTTCGGCATGAGCTTCGGCTTCCTTAAGGGCCGCATGCTGCCGGTGTTCACCTACGGCAGCATCACCCGCCCGCTGACCGAGGAAGAACAGGCCCGCCTGGGTGGCAAACCCTACTGGGGCGTGATCCCCGCCGACCCGTTCGGCACCACCATGCGCCGCACCGTCGACAACCGCCTGCTGATCCGCAACAGCTTCAGCTACAACCCCGACGGGCGCAGCAACCGCAAATACCTGGAACGCTTCGTCCAGCGTCACCGCGAATCGTTCGCCCGGCGTTTCCCGATGTTGCCCGGGGTGAACTTCGAATACACCTGGGGCGGTGCATTGGCACTGTCGCGCAACCACATGGGCTTCTTTGGCAAGTTGGCGCCCAATGTGGTCGGCGCACTGTGCTGCAATGGCCTGGGCGTTACCCGTGGAACGGTCACCGGCAAGTTGCTGGCGGACTGGCTGGCCGGTGACAAGAACGAATTGATCGAATTCTTGCTCAATGCCCCCGGGCCTTGCGCAAACCCGCCGCAGCCCCTGGTTTCCCTGGGCTTGAACGCCAACCTGATGTGGGGGCAGTTCCGCGCTGGCAAAGAAAGCTGATCGCTGACTGAGTTGTAACTTTGAACACTTGATGCCGGAGCTGATTTAGCCGGCACGGGCACCCTTTGCCCGAATTTGATGATCGACCGGTTGGTCGTTCACCCGGGGCTGAATGCTGTTTTCAGTTTCGCGGGCACGCTCGCCTTGAATATGTGCATGTAGCAGAAGTGGTAGGAACAACAATGACAAATCCGAATGTTTCGATTGAAGATGTACCGATCAACAACTTCCACCAGTTGCTGACTTTGCGTTCCGGTGGCGGTTCGTTCGTCGATGGCTATGTACTGAGTATCATCGGCGTGGCCATGGTGCAGATGTCCGCAGGCCTCAGCCTGACCAGTTTCTGGCAGGGCATGATCGCCGCCTCGGCGCTGATCGGCATTTTCTTCGGTGGCTTCTTCGGCGGTTGGCTGACCGACCGCTTCGGCCGCAAGCGCGTGTTCTTCGTCGGCCCGACCCTGTTCATCCTGGCCTCGGTGGCGCAGTTCTGGGTGGAATCGGCCCTGGCGTTGTTCCTGCTGCGCTTTGCCATCGGTATTGCGGTGGGCATCGAGTACCCGGTGGCCACCTCGCTGCTGGTTGAGTTCCTGCCCAAGAAGAACCGTGGCCCACGCCTGGCCACCCTGACCGTGCTGTGGTTCGCTGGTGCCGCTACCGCCTACATGGTCGGTGAGTCGATCCTGCGCCACGGCGGCGACGATGCCTGGCGCCTGGTGCTGGCCAGTGCTGCGGTGATCGGCGCGCTGCTATTCGCGATCCGTATGGGCACCCCCGAGTCGCCGCGCTGGTTGATCAGCAAAGGCCGCTCGGCCGAAGCCGAGCAGGTGATCAAGCGTGTGTATGGCAACGGCTTCTCGCTGAAAAACCTGCCGGAAGAACCCAAGACCCGCAAGCTGTCGTTCCTCAGCCTGCTGCACTCCGGCTATGGCAAGCGCATGCTGTTCGTCACCATGTTCTGGACTTGCTCGGTGATCCCGGTGTTCGCCGTCTACGCTTTCGCTCCTAAGGTGCTGGGTGCGCTCAACCTAAAAGGGGATTGGGCAGCCATCGGGTCGGTCGCCATCACCTGCCTGTTCGTGGTCGGTTGCATCATCGGCACCCGCCTGCTGAACACCATTGGCCGGCGTACCACGCTGCTGCACAGCTTCTTCTGGTCGGGGCTGGCGCTGTTGGGCCTGGGTGCTTTCAGCAACGGCAACGAGATGCTCATCCTCGCGCTGTTCGGCGCCTACGCTTTGTTCATCGGTGGCGCCCAGGTGTTGCAGCTGGTGTACCCCAACGAACTGTTCCCCACCGAAATCCGTGCTGGCGCCGTGGGCGTGGGCACCTCGATGTCGCGCATCGGTGCCGCAGTCGGCACCTGGCTGGTGCCCATCGCCCTCGACAGCTATGGCATCGGCGCAACCATGTATGCCGCCGCCGCCGTGACCTTTGTCGGCTTGGCGTTTTCCGTCGCGCTGGCGCCGGAAACCCGTTCGCTGAACCTGCAGCAGGCGGCCTCGCTGAGCTGAACCCATACAACCACCGCAGCGTCGTTGCTGCGGGTTTTACAACACTGAGCAACGCACTGGAGAACCTACCGTGAAATTCGAAGGCATCTACACCCCGGCAATCACTCCGCTGGCTGCGGACGGCTCGATCGACAAGGCGGCGTTCGCCGAGGTCCTCGAATACCTGGTCGAGTCGAAAATCCACGGCGTGATCATCGGTGGTTCCACCGGTGAGTACTACGCCCACACCACCCAGGAGCGCATCGACCTGGCCGCCCAGGCCAAGGACGTGCTCAACGGCCGCCTGCCGCTGATCGTCGGCACCGGTGGTATCCGCACCGAAGACGCCGTGGCTTTCGCCCAGCACGCCAAGGAAATCAAGGCCGACGCGCTGCTGGTGGGCACCCCGCCGTACGCGCTGCCGACCCAGCAGGAAATCGCCCTGCACGTCAAAGCCGTCGACGCCGCCGCCGGCCTGCCGATCATGCTCTACAACTACCCAGGCCGCATGAGCGTGAGCATGGGTGAAGAGTTCTTCGATGCCGTTGCCGATGTGAAGAACATCGTTGCCATCAAGGAAAGCTCCGGTGACATGGCCCAGCTGCACCGCCTGGCCATCAAGCGCCCGAACATCCAGCTGTCGTGCGGCTGGGACGACCAGGCCCTGGAGTTCTTCGCCTGGGGCGCCAAGAGCTGGGTCTGCGCCGGCTCCAACTTCATCCCGCGCGAGCACGTGGCCCTGTACGAGGCCTGCGTGATCGAGAAGAACTTCGACAAAGGCCGCAAGATCATGGCCGCCATGATGCCGCTGATGGACTTCCTTGAAGGTGGCAAGTTCGTCCAGGCGATCAAGAACGGCGTTGCCCTGAACGGCCTGAAGACCGGTGGCGTGCGCAAGCCGCTGTACGACCTGGATGACGCCGAGAAGCAAGAGCTCAAGCGTGTGGTCACCGAACTGAAAGCCACCATCGCCCAGATCAAATAAGGAGGCTGGAAAAATGGCTGAATTACTGAGCAAGGAACAATACGCGGCCATCGCCGCCGAGCTGCAACTGCGCACCAAGGCATTCATCGACGGTGAGTTCCGCGATGCCATCTCGGGCAAGACCTTCGTCACCACCAACCCGGCCACCGGCAAGCAGCTGGCCGAGGTCGCCGCCTGCGACGTCAACGACGTCAACGTCGCCGTGGCCGCGGCCAAGCGTGTGTTCGAGGAAGGCACCTGGTCGAAAATGCAGCCGAACGACCGCAAGCACGTGCTGCAGAAGTTCGCCCAGTTGCTGGAAGACAACGCCCATGAGCTGGCGGTGCTGGAAGCGCTGGACAGCGGCAAGCCGGTCAGCGAGTGCCAGACCGTCGACGTGCCGGAAACCATCCACACCATCCGCTGGCACGCCGAGCTGATCGACAAGATCTACGACGCCACTGCCCCGACCGGCAACGCTGCCGTGACCATGGTGGTGCGTGAAGCCATCGGCGTGGTCGGCCTGGTGCTGCCGTGGAACTTCCCGCTGCTGATGCTGGCCTGGAAGATCGCCCCGTCGCTGGCCGCCGGTTGCTCGATCGTGGTCAAGCCGGCCAAGGAAACCACCCTCAGCGCCCTGCGCGTGGCCGAGCTGGCCCACGAGGCTGGTATCCCGGCCGGTGTGTTCAACCTGGTGCCTGGCGGTGGCCGTGAAGTGGGCGAGGCCATCGGCCGCCACATGGACATCCCGATGGTCAGCTTCACCGGCTCCACCGACACCGGCCGCCTGTTCCTCAAGTACGCTGCCGAGTCCAACCTCAAGCGCATCGTCCTGGAGCTGGGTGGCAAGAACCCGGCCGTGGTCATGAACGACTGCGAAGACCTCGACGAAGTGGCGCAGTTCGTCACCGCCGGTGCGTTCTGGAACATGGGTGAGAACTGCTCGGCGTCCTCGCGCCTGATCGTGCACAAGGACGTGAAGGACGAGCTGCTGGGCCTGATCGCCAAGCACCTGAAGGACTGGAAACTGGGCGACCCGCTGGACCCGGACAACCGCCTAGGCGCCATGGTCAGCAAGTCGCACTTCGAGAAGGTGAAGTCGTACCTGGAATACGCTGCCGAGCAGAAACTCAGCATCGTTCAGGGTGGTGAAACCGAAGAAGGCGTGTTCGTGCAGCCGACCATCGTCGACAACGTCAGCCGCGACAACAAACTGTTCGTCGAGGAAATCTTTGGCCCGGTGCTGAGCGTGACCAGCTTCGAAACCATCGACGAGGCGATCGAGCTGGCCAACGACACCGTCTACGGCCTGGCGGCTTCGGCCTACACCGGCAGCCTGCGCAATGCGCTGCGCCTGTCGCGGGAAATCCGCGCGGGCGTGGTCACGGTCAACTGCTTCGGCGAAGGTGATGTGACCACGCCGTTCGGTGGCTACAAAGAGTCTGGCTTTGGTGGGCGCGACAAGTCCATCTGGGCCCATGACCAGTACACGGAGCTGAAGACCATCTGGATCAACGCTTCGTGATCTGAGCAAGACCGGTGCTGTTCTGACGGAGCTCAGCACCTGGCCGCCCTGTGTTTGCAGGGCTGGCCCTTTCGCGGGCATGCCCGCTCCCACAAGGGTTCACACTGCCCCTGTGGGAGCGGGCGAGCCCGCGAAGAGGCCGGCCCTGCCAATACAAGGCGGCCTTTTTATTTGAACTTGGGCCCCGAGCGGGTATTCAGCCCCTTGGCCATGCGGTCATACAGCACCACGTTCACCGTCGCCGCCAGGTTCATGCAACCCTCGGTGGGAATGTAGATGGTCTCTTCACACCACCCCCGCACATCCTCGCTCAACGAACCATCCTCAGGCCCGAAGATGTAGATGGCCCGATCCGGGTGGGTGTATTCCGGCAACGGCCGCGCACCTTCCACCAGCTCCACTGCCACCGGCGTGCAACCCAGCGGGATGATGCGCTGCAGGTCATCGATGCCGATCAGCGGGATGTCGTAGTGCACACGCTTGGTGTCGGTGACGAAGTCACGGGCGCGTTCGTACCTTTTGCCGGTGTAGAACACCGAATTGACGCCATAGCAACCCGCGGCGCGCATCACCGAGCCGACGTTTTCCGGCGACTTGGGGTTGAACAGGCCGATGCAGCTGTATCGTTTGTTTGCCACGTACCGGGGCCCTTCGCGAAAAAAGCGCGATTATACGGGCTGCCCGGTAGCAGCGGGGCGCGAATCGATGGTCAGTCTTTCTTCAGCATGCCCGCCAGCCCGGCGAACGGGTTGTGGGTGGCCTTGGCGATGCTTGGGGTACTGGTGGAGCCTTCGCTGAAGTACTGCTGGTCGGTGTAGCGCGAGTGCTCGTTGTCGTGGCAGTACAGGCACAGCAGCTCCCAGTTGGAGCCGTCCTGCGGGTTGTTGTCGTGGTTGTGGTCACGGTGGTGCACGGTCAGTTCGCTCAGGCGCTTGCCGGCGAACTCGCGGGCGCAGCGGCCGCACACGTGCGGGTACATTTTCAGGGCCTTGTCGCGGTAGCCCATTTCCTTGTCGCGCTTGGCATCGGCCAGGATGCGGTCGAGGCGCGCGGTGGCGGCGGCGGAAGAGGTGGAGCTCATGGTGTTTCCTTTGTTCTGATCAGGCAGATGACGGTTATGCCATTGAGTCTAGCGCGCTTGCAGGGCAGGCGGACAGGCGAAAACTTTGATTTAGGCGTAGCCTGTAGGAAGGTTCCCGACAGGAGGTTGCTGATGTTTCGCGCGATCCTCGCTGTGCTGTTGTTGGCTGGCCTGCCCATGGCTGAAGCCGCCAGCACGCCACCGCGGCTTAACACGCCGGTGCCCGGTGCGCCGGGTACGCCTACGCCTACGCCATACCCGCAGATAACCCCGAGTACACCGCCCAAGGCTTATGACAGCCAGCCGGGGGCGCCGTTGCTGCCGCCGATGCCGGTGCCCGGGCCGCCGAAGGACCAGCCTTTGCCGGGGTTGCGGCCGGAGCCTGCGAAGCCGGCGGTGGATGATGATTGACTGACAGATATGTGTGGCTGTGGGATTTTTTGGGGCTGCTTTGCAGCCCATCGCGACGCAAGGCCGCTCCTACAGGAGACCGCGTTCCCTTGTAGGAGCGGCCTTGTGTCGCGAAAGGGGCGCAAAGCGCCCCCAGCTATCTCAAGCGATACCTAATTCGCCAAACACGAACGCATACTCCAGGGCCACATCCTTCAGCCCCTGATACCGCCCACTCATCCCGCCATGCCCGGCCCCCATCTCGGTCTTGAGCAACAGCAGGTTGCTGTCGGTCTTGCGCGTGCGCAACCGCGCCACCCACTTGGCCGCTTCCCAGTACTGCACGCGGCTGTCGTTGTAGCCCGCCACCACCAGCATCGCCGGGTAGGCCTGGGCCTTCACGTTCTCGTACGGCGCATATGCCTTGATCCGCGCGTACACCTCCGGCTCTTCAGGGTTGCCCCATTCGTCGTACTCGGTCACGGTCAGCGGCAGCTCAGGGTCGAGCATGGTGTTGAGCACATCGACGAACGGCACTTCGGCAATCGCGCAGCGGAACAGCTCGGGGCGCAAGTTGAGCACCGCGCCCATCAGCAGGCCACCGGCGCTGCCGCCACTGATGGCCAGGCGGTCGGCAGCGGTCACACCCTCGGCGATCAGGTGCTCGGCGCAGGCGATGAAGTCGCTGAAAGTGTTGTGCTTGTGCTCCTGCTTGCCGGCGCGGTACCAGGCCTCGCCCAGTTCGCCACCACCACGCACATGGGCGATGGCAAAGGCCACGCCGCGCTCCAGCAGGCTCAGGCGCGCATGCGAGAACCACGGGTCGAGGCTTTCGCCGTAGGCGCCGTAGCCATACAGGTACAGCGGCACGGTCTGGCCCAGGTCCTGGCGGCGGCGCACCAGGCTGATCGGCACCCGGGTGCCGTCCGCCGCAGTGGCCCACAGGCGCTCGCTGACGTAGTCATCGGCATCGAACGCCCCCAGCACCGGGGTTTGCTTGAGTACTTCCTGAGCGCCGGTGGCCAGCTCCAGCTGGCGTACCTGGGCCGGGCGGTTGAGCGCTTCGTAGCGCAGGCGCAGGCGAGTGCTGGCGAACTCCAGGCTGTCCTGCACGTACAGGCTGTAGGCCGCGTCTGGCAGCTCGACGCGGTAGGCCGGCAGCCCCTGCGGGCGCACCTCGATAATTGGCAGGCCGCCTTCGCGCAGGCTCAGGGTCAGCGCGCTGGCATTCAGGCTGAGGCCTTCGAGCATGATCGTGTCGCGGTGCGGCACCAGCACTTGCCATTGGTCACGGCTTGGCACCGGGGCGACCGGCGCGTGGTACAGGGCAAAGTTGATGCCGTCCTGATTGGTGCGGATGAACCAGCGCCACTGGCCGTCGAGCTGGCCGTGGTCGGGGAAGTACTCGTGGTCTTCGACCCGCGCTGCCAGGCAGGTGAACGGCGCCTGCGGGGTTTCGGCGTCCAGCACCCAGGCTTCGCTGGTGGTCTTGCTGTTGAGCAGCAGCACCAGCTGGCGCTCGGAACTGGTGCGGTAGCAGTGCAAGAAGAAGCGCCCGTCGGGCTCCTCGAACACGGTCTGCGCGCCGTCGCTGCCCAGGGTGTGGCGGCGCAGGCGCCATGGCCGGTGGGTGTCGTCCAGTTCGGCGAAGAACAGCGTCTGGCTATCATTGGCCCAGGTCAGGCTGCCGTCGCAGTCGTCGAAGGGCAGGGCAGTGACGTCGCCACTGGCCAGGTCCTTGACGTACAGGGTGAAGATTTCGTCGCCACTGGTGTCGAGGCTGTAGGCCAGCAGGCGGTGGTCGGGGCTGACGTTGAACGCGCCCAGCGACAGGAAGCCGCCGTTGGCCAGGGCGTTGGGGTCGAGCAGCAGTTGCTCCTGGCTTTCATCGACCGTGTTGGAGTCATCGGCCGGACGCGGGCAGCGGTAGTGGCGTGGGTACTCGTCGCCAGCGGTGGTACGGGTGTAGTACAGGTAGGGGCCCCAAGGCGCCGGCAGCGACAGGTCGGTTTCCTGGATGCGGCCCTTGATCTCTTCGAACAATTGTTCGCGCAACGGCGCCTGGTCGGCCAGGCAGGCTTCCTGGTAGGCGTTTTCGGCTTGCAGGTAGGCGAGCACTTCGGGGGTATCGCGCTGTTGCAGCCAGGCGTACGGGTCGGCGGCTTGATCGGCTTGGGCAATCGGGGGTTGGGGCTTGGTCGGCATTGAAGATCTCTTGATTGGGGTTGCCTAGGCCGGCGATAGGGCCGGCACAGGCAAACACTGTCTGCGCCCGGAAAAGTGTTTATCATAGGCATCTCTTTGCCTGGCTTGCACGAACACCATGACCGAGAACGACTACACCTTCGCCTGGGGCCTGTACGCGATTGCCGCCCTGGGCTGCCTGCTGGTGGCCTTCAAGCTCACCGGCTGGATGTGGCGCTGGCTGCGCGAACCGCTGCGGGTAGTGCTGGCGGTGCTGCTGCTGACCCCGACCATCGTTGACCCGGTCAAGGAAAGCTTCGCCCCGGCCATCGCCATCACGGCCCTGGATGTTGCCTTCAAGGTCGGCAACAACGCCTGGCGCGCGGTGTCGGACTTTGCCATGTACGGCATGATCGCCTTTGGCCTGTATTTCCTCTTCGTACTACTGCGCTGGCCGCTGGAAAAACGCGCCCGAGAGCGCCGCGAGCAGGCCGAAGCTGCCGCCAGGCGCCAGGCAGCCGAAGATGACCAGGTCGCGGCCCAGGTGCCTTTGGCCGCCGAGCGCCGTGACCGTTACCGTGACGACCCGCCCCCGGCCGCCCCGCGTGGCAATGGCCGGGTCGAGCCCCGTCTGTAAGCGGAGACACGCCTATGTGCGAACTGCTGGGCATGAGTGCCAACGTCCCTACCGACATCGTCTTCAGCTTCACCGGCCTGATGCAGCGCGGCGGCCGTACCGGCCCGCACCGTGACGGCTGGGGCATCGGCTTTTACGAAGGCCGTGGCCTGCGCCTGTTCCAGGACCCGGCCGCCAGCAGCGAGTCGGAAGTGGCCAACCTGGTGCAGCGCTACCCGATCAAGAGCGAAGTGGTCATCGGCCATATCCGCCAGGCCAACGTCGGCAAGGTGTGCCTGTCCAACACCCACCCGTTCGTACGGGAAATGTGGGGCCGCAACTGGTGCTTCGCGCACAACGGCCAGCTGGGCGACTTCAAGGGCCTGGCCAGCTTCTATCGGCCAGTAGGCGACACCGACAGCGAAGCCGCCTTCTGCGACCTGCTCAACCGCATCCGCGGCGCTTTCCCCGAGCCAGTGCCGGTGGAACAGCTGCTGCCGGTACTGGTCGAAGCGTGTGCCGGCTACCGTGGCCAGGGCGTGTTCAACTGCATGCTCAGCGATGGCGACTGGCTGTTCTGCTTCTGCTCGACCAAATTGGTGCACATCACCCGGCGTGCGCCGTTTGGCGCAGCACGCTTGAAGGATGTCGACCTGATCGTCGATTTTCATACCGAAACCACCCCCAACGACGTGGTCACGGTGATCGCCACCGAGGCCCTGACCGAGAACGAGACCTGGCAGCGCTACGAGCCAGGCCAATGGGCCCTGTGGCGGCACGGCGAGTGCGTGGCGCACGGCCAGAGCTAAGGACGCTGCATGTTCAGAAGTTACCTGCGGTTGCTGCTGTTCACCTTCGGCCTGCTGGCCGGCATCCAGGTCCCGGGGCTGGTCAAGGACTACAGCCAGCGGGTCGAGGCGCACCTGTTCGAATCACGCGAGGCGCTGGATGGCTTCAGGCAGACTGCCGAACGCTTCTTCGATGGCGACTTGCAGGCCCTGCTGCGGCACTACCGCAGCAGCGACGACCCGGTGTTCAACAGTGATGCCAACAGCATCGAAAGCCTGATGATCCGCAACGAACTGCTGGAAAACGAATGGCAGGCGCTGCAAGGGCCATGGGCCGAGCGCACCTGGCATGTGCTGGTGCAGGCCGACCCGCAGTTGCGCGAAGAAACCCTCAATGGCTACAGCTACCAGATTCTGCTGGTGCCCGAGGCGATCGGCTGGGGCGTTGGCGCAGGGTTTGTGCTGGCCTTTGTGGTCGAGAGCCTGTTGCTGGGAATTGGTTGGGTGATCCTCGGCGGGCGGCGTGGCGCGGTGAAAGAGAGCTGGCGCTGACGTTCGCCTTGAGCATTGCAGTGCCTGGGATATCGAGCGCCGCCCGCGCGGCGCATCGCGGATGAATCCGCTCCTACATTTGTTGCAACGTGCCGAACCTGTTGCGCCATGGTCGCCTGCCTTGGCGCATGACATGAGCTCGGGACACATTTGCAAACCATATCGTCCGAGCACCAATTGCAAGCAATTCTAGGCTGAAACGGGAATCGACAATTCATGGATGACCATCATGCTCAGCCCGAAAGGCTGCCTGCTGCGCCGCGGCAGGTGCTCAGAACCCGGCAGGCTCTATATGCTCACTACCGTCACTCAGAACCGCCACCCGCTGTTCGACAATTTCCAGCGCGCCCGCATCGTGATTCGCCATCTGCGCATGGCAGAGCAGGAGAACAGCTGCCATTCACTTGCCTGGGTTGTCATGCCTGACCATGTACATTGGCTGATCGAACTGAAAGAGATAACTCTGAGCACACTGATGCGCCGCTTCAAAGCTAGGTCAAGCCACAGCTTGCGAAAGTCTGGAACCCTCACGGTCCCCGTCTGGCAAGCCGGTTATCACGACCGCGCTCTGCGCAGGGAAGAAGATGTAGTCAAGGCCGCCAGGTACATCATTGCCAACCCATTAAGAGCAGGATTGGTGACCAGAATCGGTGACTATCCGCATTGGGATGCAATCTGGATCTGATCCCAAAGGCTGAGAACCATGGCCTGACAGGTTCGGCACGTTGCAACAAATGTAGGAGCGGATTCATCCGCGATGCGCCGCGCGGGCGGCGCTCGATCTACGAAGCCAACACGATCCGCTGCTCCCCCACATCCCGCGCATACCCCTCCAGCACCTGCCGGCACACCCCGACCACTTCATCCACCAACGCCACCCCGGTCTGCCAGGCCACCACCAGCTCCAGGCTCGGCGGTGGTTGCAACCCCTCCAGCAATACCAGCTCACCCCGGCTCAGCTCGGCATCCACCAGCGCAGGCGGCAACGCGCCGATGCCAAAGCCGTCGCGCAACAACCGGGTAATCGCCGCCACCGAGTTCACGCAGTTCAGCCGCGGCGTTTCGGCCCCCGCACCCTGCAGCAGGCTTAGCACCTCCTGGTGCGGCCGCGAGTTCTTTGAAAAGGTGATGATGCGCTCACGGCCAAGCTCGGCCAGCGAAGCGTAGTCGCGGTGCTGGGGCGAGCCGGCAGCCACCACCCAACCCATCGGGTAGCGCGCCAGGTCGAGGCTGCGGATCGACTGTTCGCGCAACAGGTCGGTCTGCAAGATCACATCGAGAAAACCCTTCTGCAGCTGCTCGCGCAGGTTCAGCGCAGTGTCGGCCACCAGCTCGATTTCCACCTGCGGGTAGCGCTCGCTCAGCTCTGCCACCAGCGCGCTCATCCAGGTGTGGATCACCGTGTCCATCACCCCGATGCGAATGCGCCCAACCTTGGCCCGGTCGCTGTCCAGCGACTGCTTCATGGCTTTGGCGGTTTCCAGCATGCGTTCGGCATATTCCAGCACCTTGCCGCCTTCCGGGGTCAGGCTGACGCCACGGGAATCGCGCAGCAGCAGTTTCACGCCCAGGTCGGCCTCCAGCGCGGCAATGCGGCTGGACACCGAGGCCTGGGTGGTGAACAGCTTTTCCGCAGTCAGGCGGAAGCTCTTGAGCCGGGCGACCCAGACAAAGGTTTCGAGGAAGCGAAGGTTCATGATCAGTTTTTCTTGTTCCAGACCGGCGGTTTTTCTCGTTGGACGCAGGCAGCGCGGCCTCAGAACATGCTACCCAGGCCGCGACGTTCTATGTCGCCCATAAAACAATACCAACAAGCCGAGGCAAGCATGAACCCCACCGGCGTGCAGCAGCAGGTCAGTTCCACTCCTTCGTCCGGGCCTTTCGCCTGGTACCGTGACATCGACTCACAGCAACGGCGCACCTTCTGGAGCTGCAAGATCGGCTATGGCCTGGACGGCATGGACACGCAGATGCTCAGCTTCGTCATCCCCACGCTGATCATGCTGTGGGGCATCACTACCACCGAAGCCGGGTTGATCCATACCAGCACGCTGATTGCCTCGGCGGTGGGTGGCTGGATCGCCGGTATCCTTTCCGACCGCATCGGCCGGGTGCGTACCCTGCAATTGACGGTGCTGTGGTTTGCCTTCTTCACCTTCCTGTGCGGCTTTGCCCAGAACTACGAGCAGTTGCTGATTGCCCGCACCCTGATGGGCTTCGGCTTTGGCGGCGAATGGACTGCCGGCGCGGTGCTGATCGGCGAGGTAATCCGTGCCCAGGACCGTGGCAAGGCGGTGGGCATGGTGCAGTCTGGCTGGGCCCTTGGCTGGGGCCTCACCGCCATCCTCTATGCGCTGCTGTTCTCCTGGCTACCGGCGGAGCAGGCCTGGCGGGCGCTGTTCCTGCTGGGGCTGGTGCCGGCGATTTTCGTGATCTTTGTCCGCCGCCTGGTCAAGGACCCCGAGGTGTACCGCGAGGCCAAGGCGGTGGAAAACGCCGAGGCGCCGTCGCACTTCTACGAAATCTTCGCCCCGGGCATGCTCTGGACCACCGTGCGTGCGTCATTGCTGACCACCGGCGCGCTGGGCGGCTACTACGCCATTACCTCGTGGCTGCCAACCTTCCTCAAGAACGAGCGCGGCCTGAGCGTGCTGGGCACGGGTGGTTACCTGGCCATGGTGATCGTCGGCTCCTACATCGGCTATGTGGTTAGCGCGTACCTGTCCGACCTGCTGGGGCGCAAGAAAAACTTCATCCTGTTCGCCGTGGGTTCGTTCGTCATCGTGCTGTTGTACACGCAAATGCAGGTCAGCGATGGCGTGATGCTGTGGCTGGGCTTCCCGCTGGGCTTCTTCGCTTCGGGTATTTTCAGCGGCATGGGCGCATTCCTGACCGAACTGTTCCCCACACGCATCCGGGGTTCGGGGCAGGGCTTCTGCTACAACATCGGCAAGGTCATTGCGGCGCTGTTCCCGCTGCTGATCGGCGTGCTCGGCCAGAAAGTGCCGCTGGGCCTGGGTATCGGGGTGTTCTCGGCGGTGTCTTACGGCGTGGTGATCGTGGCAGCGCTGAGCCTGCCGGAAACCCGCGGCAAACAGCTGCAGGCGCGGTAAGGTAGGCATATGGATAACAACAACGGAGGCCGCGTGGTGGAACGCCTGCTACTCAATTGCGACATGGGTGAGAGCTTCGGCAGCTGGCGCATGGGCCTGGACGCCGAAGTGATGCCCTACATCGATTGCGCCAACATCGCCTGTGGCTACCACGCCGGCGACCCAAGCATCATGCGCCGCACCGTGGCGCTGGCACTGGAGCACGGGGTAACCATCGGCGCGCACCCGGCTTACCCGGACCTGGTTGGCTTCGGCCGCCGCTCCATGGCCTGCAGCCCGGAGGAAATCCGCGACCTGCTGCATTACCAGATCGGTGCACTGGACGGCATCTGCAAGGTACTGGGTGGCCGCGTGGCCTACGTGAAACCCCATGGCGCGCTGTACAACGACATGATGGCCGACCCGCTCAAGCTGCGTACCGTGCTGGAGGCCGTGGCGGCCTACGATAGCAACCTGCCGCTGATGCTCATGGCCACCGCCGACAACCGCGCCGCCCAGGCACTGGGCGATGAAATCGGTGTGCCGCTGTGGTTCGAGGCATTTGCCGACCGCGCCTATACCGCCAGTGGCCACCTGGTCTCGCGGCGCCTGCCGGGCGCAGTGCACCACGACCCGGCGCTGGTGGTGCAGCAGGCCGTGCGCCTGGCCCGTGGCGAAACCCTGGTGGCAGACGATGGCAGTGCACTGAAGCTTGAGGCCAGCACCCTCTGTGTACACGGTGACAACGACAGTTCGGTAGCTGCGGTGCGGCAAATTCGCCAGGCCCTCGATGCGCTGGAGGCGCGATGAAACCGCGCATCGAAGTGGTAGCCATTGACAGCCTGATGGTGCGCCTGTTCGAGCGTATCGACGAGGCCAACATGCCGTGGATGCTCGCCGCCAGCCAGCGCCTGCGTGCGGCATTCGGCGAGCACTTGCTGGACCTGGTGCCGTCCTACACCACGCTGATGGTGCAGTTCGACCTGCCGCCAGGCGAGGCGAGGGCGCTGATCGCCCAGGCACTGGACGGTTTGCAGCCAGACACCGGCAGTGGCGGCCGCAGCCATGAAATCCCGGTGTGGTACGACGCCAGTGTCGGCCCGGAACTGCCGGTGCTGGCAGCCCGCAGCGGCATGAGTGAAGCCGAAGTCATTCGCTTGCACAGCGAGCGTGAATACCCGGTGTTCGCCCTGGGTTTCGCCCCTGGTTTCGGCTTCATGGGCCTGGTGGATGAACGCCTGGCCAGCCCGCGCCTGAGCACCCCGCGCAAGCGGGTGGCGGCTGGCAGCGTCGGCATTGCCGAGCGTCAGACGGCGGCGTATCCGGCAGTGTCGCCGGGCGGCTGGAACCTGATCGGGCGAACCCCGGTGCGGTTGTTCGATCGTGAGCGCGATGGCTACAGCCTGTTGCAACCCGGTGACCGGGTACGTTTCGTGCCGGTTTCGCGCAGCGAGTTTCTGGCCTTGGGCGGTGATGTGGAGGCGCAAGGATGAAGCAGTTGCAGATTGAGGCCAGCACCGCGCTGTGCCTGTTGCAGGATGCCGGGCGCTTTGGTGTACGCCACCTGGGCGTGACCCAGGGTGGGGCGCTGGACTGGGTGGCGATGCACTGGGCCAACTGGCTGCTGGGCAACCCGTTGGCGGCACCGGTGGTCGAGGTGGCGCTGGGTGGCTTCAGTGTGGTGGCGCAGCAGGATTGTGTGCTGGCGCTGGCCGGCGCCGACCTGGATGCGCGGGTTGATGATCAGTCGGTCGCGCCCTGGCGCAGCTTTGCTCTGGGCAAAGGGCAGCGGTTGACCCTGAAGCAGCCCAAGCAGGGCGTGCGGGCGTACCTGGCGGCGCCTGGCGGGTTCCAGGGCGAGGATGTGCTGGGCAGCTGTGCCACCGTCGTGCGGGAAGAGCTGGGTGGTATCGATGGCCAGGGTGCTGCGCTTGGTAAAGGCCAGGTGCTGGCTTTTGCTGATACTCCGGCAAGCCTTCGTGAAGTGCCGGATGCGTTGCGCCCGCGCTATGACCAGAAGCCTGTGCTTGACCTGGTGATGGGCGCGCAGATCGGCGATTTCAGCGGTACCAGCCTGTTCGAGGCATTCAACAGTGACTGGACGCTGGACAGCCGGGCTGACCGCATGGGCATCCGCCTGCTGGGGCCGCAGCTGGTTTGCCAGGGGGCGCCGATGATTTCCGAAGGGATACCGCTGGGCGCGGTGCAGGTGCCGCCGGATGGGCAACCGATCGTGTTGCTCAATGACCGGCAGACCATTGGTGGTTATCCGCGGCTGGGGGCGTTGACGCCGTTGGCGCTGGCGCAGCTGGCGCAGTGCATGCCGGGGGCGGTGGTGCGGTTCAGGGCGGTAGTGCAGGATGAGGCTTGGCGGGAGCAGCAGGTATACCTGGACCGTTGGTTGTAAGGCCGCTGGCCCTTTCGCGGGCTCGCCCGCTCCCACAGGGATATCACAAGCCCTGAGGGCAGCGGGGTACCTGTGGGAGCGGGCGAGCCCGCGAAGAGGCCCATACCGGCAACCTCACTTGGACAGGTAACGCATCCCTTCCTCCAACCCCTGCAAGGTCAGCGGGTACATCTTGTCTTCGATCAGGTCCCGCACCAGGTGGGTCGACGCGGTGTAGTCCCAGGCCTGCTTGGGATACGGGTTGATCCAGATGATCTTCCTGAACTTTTCCATGAAGCGCTGCATCCACACATACCCGGCTTCTTCGTTCCAGTGCTCCACGCTACCACCGGGCTGGGTAATCTCGTAGGGCGCCATGGCCGCGTCGCCGACGAACACCACTTTGTAGTCGTCGCCGTACTTGTGCAGCAGGTCGAAGGTGGAATAGCGCTCCGAGGTGCGGCGCAGGTTGTTCTTCCACACCGACTCGTACACGAAGTTGTGGAAGTAGTAGTACTCCAGGTGCTTGAACTCGGTCTTGCACGCCGAGAACAGCTCTTCGCAAACCTTGACGTGGGCGTCCATCGAGCCGCCGATGTCGAACAGCAACAGCAGCTTCACGGTGTTGCGCCGCTCCGGGCGCATCTGGATGTTCAGCAGCCCGGCATCGCGCGCGGTGTGGTCGATGGTGCCGTCGATATCCAGCTCTTCGGCAGCGCCTTCACGGGCGAACTTGCGCAGCCGGCGCAGGGCCAGCTTGATGTTGCGCGTGCCCAGCTCCACCTGGTCGTCGAGGTTCTTGTACTCGCGCTGGTCCCACACCTTCACCGCCTTGCCCTGGCGCTTGCCAGCCTCGCCCACGCGGATGCCCTCGGGGTTGAAGCCGCCTGAGCCGAACGGGCTGGTGCCGCCGGTGCCGATCCACTTGTTGCCGCCGGCGTGGCGTTCCTTTTGCTCTTCAAGGCGTTTCTTGAATTCCTCGATCAGCTTGTCCAGGCCACCGAGCGACTGGATCTGCGCGCGCTCCTCATCGGTGAGTGAACGCTCGAACTCCTTGCGCAGCCAGTCTTCCGGGATCAGCGCCTCGATGTGCCGGTCGAGGTTTTCCAGGCCCTTGAAGTAGGCGGCAAAGGCCCGGTCGAACTTGTCGAAGTGGCGTTCGTCCTTCACCAGGATGGCACGGGCGAGGTAGTAGAACTCGTCCATGTCGGCGAACACCACGCGCTTTTGCAAGGCCTGGTGCAGGTCGAGCAGCTCGCGCACCGACACCGGCACCTTGGCCGCACGCATTTCATTGAACAGGTTGAGCAGCATGGCCCGGCTCCTGTCAGCGGTTGCCGCGCCGGCTCATGAAGGCCAGGCGCTCCAGCAACTGCACGTCCTGTTCGTTCTTCACCAGTGCACCGGCCAGTGGCGGAATGGCCTTGGTCGGGTCGCGTTCGCGCAGCACGGCTTCACCGATGTTGTCGGCCATCAGCAGCTTCAGCCAGTCGACCAGTTCGGAGGTGGACGGCTTTTTCTTCAGGCCCGGTACCTTGCGCACGTCGAAGAACACGTCGAGTGCCTCGCTGACCAGCGACTGGCTGATGTTCGGGTAGTGCACGTCGACAATCTGCTGCAGGGTGCCGCGGTCAGGGAAGGCGATGTAGTGGAAGAAGCAGCGGCGCAGGAAAGCGTCCGGCAGCTCCTTTTCGTTGTTCGAGGTAATGATGATGATCGGGCGCTGTTTAGCCTTGATGGTCTCGTCGATTTCGTAGACGTAGAACTCCATCTTGTCCAGCTCTTGCAGCAGGTCGTTGGGGAACTCGATGTCGGCCTTGTCGATTTCGTCGATCAGCAGGATGACCCGTTCTTCGGCCTCGAAGGCTTCCCACAGCTTGCCCTTCTTCAGGTAGTTGCGCACATCGTGGACCTTGTCCACGCCCAGCTGCGAGTCGCGCAGGCGGCTGACCGCGTCGTACTCGTAGAGGCCCTGGTGGGCCTTGGTGGTGGATTTGATATGCCAGGTGATCAGGCGCGCACCGAACGATGCCGCCAGCTGTTCGGCGAGCATGGTCTTGCCGGTACCGGGTTCGCCCTTGACCAGCAACGGGCGTTCGAGGGTGATGGCCGCGTTTACCGCCAGTTTCAGGTCGTCTGTGGCGACGTAGTCGCGGGTGCCTTCGAACTTCATGGGGCTGTCCTCTGTTGTAAGCCTGTGCCGGCCTCTTCGCGGGTTTAAACCCACCCACACGAAAAACAACAAACATGAATTGTGGTGTGTAACAGTTGGGGGAGGGTAAACCCCCAAAA
>NZ_JBDJLK010000057.1:0-36092 GCF_039673335.1 Pseudomonas sp. TWI929 | reverse complement strand
GCTCCCACAGGCTCTATGCTGTCCTTGAGGGCTGCGCTATCCCTGTGGGAGCTGGCTTGCCGGCGATAGGCTGCGCTTGTCAATCACGCAGGAAGCTTTCCTCGAACGGGTAATGGGTCAACAGCTCATACCCGTCTTCGGTCACCAGCAACTGGTTCTCCAGCTTGATCCCGTCACGCCCGCCCACTTCACCCACATAGGCCTCCACACACAGGGCCATGCCCGGCTGCAACTCACCTTCGTAGCCATAGGATTCAAGGTCTTCCGGGTAGCGAATGCTCGGGTACTCGTCGCACAGCCCCACACCATGGAACATTACGCCGTAACGCTGGGCACGGCAGCTTTCGGGCAGGCGATGGCCATTGCGGGTGAGCTCGGTGAAGCGCACACCAGGCTTGACCATCTCGGCGTTGACGTGGATGTGCTCATGGGCGATGCGGTACAGGCGTTTCTGCTCGGCCGTGGGTTCCAGGCCGCCGCAGATCCAGCTGCGCGACATGTCCACGCAGAAGCCATACACACCGATCAGGTCAGTGTCGAACGACAGCAGGTCGCCGTCGCTGAGCACCCGCGGGCCGGACTCCTGGAACCAGGGATTGGTGCGCGGGCCGGAGCTGAGAATGCGGGTTTCGATCCACTCGCCGCCGCGGCGGATATTGCCGCTGTGCAGTGTCGCCCAAACATCGTTCTCGGTAGCACCGGCGCGCATGGCGTGGCGCATTTCGGCAACCGCGGCTTCACAGGAGGCCACCGCGCAACGCATGGCCAGGATTTCGTCGGGGCCTTTGATCAGCCGGGCGAACTCAGTGACCTCCTGGCCGTTGTGAACTTGCACGCCAAGGGCGTCAAGGGCACGCAGGCCGGCGACTTCGATGCGGTCCACGGCCAGCCGGCGGTTGTTGCCGGCATGGCTGCGTAGCAGTTCGTCGACCTGGGTGCAGAAGCGCCGGGCGTGTTCCTCGGTACGGTCGCCGGTTTCGAAGTAGAAGAACGAAGCGCCACTGCGCAACTCGCTAACCAGCGGCAAGTGCGCGGAAAGGTGGTCGCAACCGTGGAAGTCCCACAGCACCACATGGCCGCTGGCGGCGACGAAACAGGCGCGCGCCGGGTTGTGAGTGGTCCACAATTGCATGTTGGTAGTGTCGGTGGCGTAGCGGATGTTCAGCGGGTCGAACAGCAGGATGCCACCCAGGTCGCGGGCGACCAGTTGCTCACAAATGCGTTGCAAACGGTACTCACGCATGCTCGGCAGGTGCGGTGCCTGCAGGCCGAGCGCGGCCCATTCGGCGAAGGCCAGCGGTGTGGGGCCGATTTCGGTGCGGTCGTTGTCGTCGGCCGAGCCATCGGCCTTGAGCGCGGCGGCGCGCTGGCGGGACGGGTCGATACGGCGGGCGTTAGCGGGGATCGAGAACGGCGATGTCATCATGGCTTGCGGATTTCCTGGTTCTTATTGTCTGGAAAACAGCGGAGCATCGGGGGCCGCTATGCGCTTCATCGCGCTTTAATGCGTTTGCTCATTCGATTAGTCTTTTTCGATGAACAGCGCAGCCTCCTGCTAGCCAACTGAGTCTAGGACGAGGGCTGCAACGCGATACATCGACATTTTCTACGGCCTATTGATTACAAAAACGTATGGTCAAGCACACCCAACCCGATCAGACCCTGATCAAGATGCCTTCCCTGCGTGCGGTCAAGGCCTTCGTCGCCGCCGCCCGCTACCAGAACTTCACCCGTGCGGCAGAGGCCCTGTGCGTTACCCAGGCGGCCATCAGCCGGCAGATCCGCGACCTTGAAGAACACCTGGGCGCAGAACTGTTCAACCGCGCCGGGCGCGCCGTCGAGCTGACCCCAGCGGGGTCGATCTTCTACGATGCGGTGCAGTTGTCGTTTACCAACATCGCCCAGGCTGCCGAACGCATTCGCCATACCGACAGCCCCAAGCAGCAGGTGACCCTGTGCTGTTCACCGGCCTTCGCCAACTTCTGGCTGGGGCCGAAGCTGCCGGCGTTCTTTGCTACCTACCCCGAGATCGACCTGAGCATCGTGGTGACGCAGAACTTCCTGACCCTGGAAAACGGCATCAACCCGGACATCCTCATCTGCAAGATGGCCAAGAGCGGCCAAGGCTATTTCAGCCAGCCGTTGGTGTGCGACGTGATCTACCCGGTGTGCACCCCGCACTATCTGGAGCAGCACCCGGAAATCCGCACCCTGGAAGGCCTGCGCGATACCGCCTTGCTCAACCTCAGCCCCTTCGGCCGATCACAGGTAGCCGAACATGTGGACTGGAAAGTCTGGTTCGCCTACCAGGACATCGACCTCAACCGCCGCGACGTCGACGCGCCACTGCTGTTCAACGCCAACGACTTCAGCCTGCTGCTGCAACTGGCGCAAAACCACCAAGGCGTGGCGCTGGGCTGGCATTACCTGGTTGCGCCGCTGGTGGAGCAAGGGGTGCTGGTACGCCCGGTAGAGGAAACCCTGGTGCACCGCGAAACCCTGCACTACCTGAGCATGAGCGAGGCCAAGGCCCGCGATAGCAGTTGCTGCAAGGTGCGCGACTGGCTAGCCGAGCAATTTGACTGGTCATTGCATGAAGAAAACGAGGCGGGTGCAGAGGCATAACCAGAAGCCATCACTTTGACTGACCCTGTGGGGGCGGGTTTACCCGCGAAGAATCCACCGCGCAGGATGGCACCGGCTGCGCCGGTGTTCGCGGCTCAAGCCGCTCCCACAGGAGGTGTGCTGCCCTCGGGCCTGGTGCGATACCTGTGGGGCTTGCCGGCGATGAGGCCATTACAGGCAATACATAGCATCAGCCCTTCAGTGCGGCCTCTATTGCGGCCACATCGATCTTGCCCATCTGCATCATCGCGTCGAATGCCCGCTTGGCCGCCGCACGATCCGGGTGGCCGATAGCTTCGATGAGAATGCGCGGAGTGATCTGCCAGGAAATTCCCCATTTGTCCTTGCACCAGCCGCACACACTGGCTTCTCCACCGTTTTCGACAATGGCATCCCACAAGCGGTCGGTCTCGGCTTGGTCCTCGGTACTGACCTGGAACGAAAACGCTTCGCAGTGGGTGAATGCCTTGCCGCCATTGATCCCAACGCAGGGAATCCCCATCACGGTGAACTCTACGGTAATTACGTCACCTTGCTTGCCCGAGGGGTAGTCGCCAGGCGCCTGATGCACCGCAATCACCTTGCTGTCAGGGAAAACGCTGGCGTAGAAATTCGCCGCTTCTTCGGCGTCGTGGTCATACCAGAGGCAGATGGTGTTCTTGGCAGTCATGGTCTTGCTCCATGAATGAGTGTGAATTCTTCAGTCTAGTCCTGGCATTGACCACAGGCTCGTACAGCCGTACGATTTTACTGTACACCCGTACGATAATTTCTCTGCTGCGAGCCCCTCCATGCCGCCCCCCGTCACCCGTTGGGCGCGTTACGCGCTCTATCTGCTGTTCCTGCTACCCGGCCTGACCTTGGCCAGCTGGGTAACCCGCACCCCTGCCCTGCGTGACGGCCTGCAGGCCTCAACCGAGCAGATGGGCATGATCCTGTTCGGCTTTTCCGCCGGCGCCATGCTCGGCATCCTCAGTGCTGGCCGGGTGATTGGCCGGTTCGGCGCCAACCGGGTGATTTGCCTGGGCCTGCTCGGGCTGTCGGCAGGCCTGTGTGTGCTGGCTGCCAGCAGCGACCTGAACAGCGCCTGGTGTGCCTTCGCCGGCTTGCTGCTGTTCGGCCTGGGCATGGGCTGGGCGGACATCGCGGCGAACATCGAGGGGGCGGCGGTGGAGCGGGCGATCGATGCGCCGATCATGACCACCCTGCATGGCTTCTTCAGCCTCGGCACTCTGCTTGGTGCTCTGACGGGCATGATCATGACTGCCAGCGACGTGCCGCTGGACCTGCACCTGCTGGCCATGGCCGTGCTGTCGGCACTGGCCACTCTGGCATTGATTGGCCATGCGCCCCGCGCCAGCGAACAAGCCAGCACGCAACAGGCCAGCAGCGAGGCCAGCTTCTCCTGGTGGAGGCTGATGAAAGATCGCCGCTTGTTGCTGATCGGCTTTGTGGTGCTGGCCATGGCCCTGGCCGAAGGTGCCGCCAACGACTGGCTGCCATTGCTGATGATCGACGGCCATGGCTTTGCCCAGACCACCGGCACGCTGATCTACCTGGTATTCACCGTCGGCATGACCCTCGGCCGCTTCGCCGGAGCACCGGTGGTAGGCCGCTTCGGCCGCGCCGTCACCCTGCGCGCCAGCGCCCTGCTTGGTGCGCTAAGCCTGGCCCTGGTGGTGTTCTGCGATGTGCAGTGGGTGGCGGCGGCCGCCGTCATGCTGTGGGGCATCGGTGCCTCGCTGGGCTTCCCACTGGCCATCTCGGCGGCCGGTGAAAGCGGTGATCACAGTGACCAGCGTGTACGCCTGGCAGCCACCGCCGGCTACCTGGCGTTCCTGGTCGGGCCACCGATGCTGGGCTTTCTTGGCGAACACTACGGCTTGCGCATGGCCATGCTGCCGGTCTTGGTGCTGGTGGCGATCGCGTTCGTGCTGGCGTCGGCATTGCAGGAACAAAAGCGCCTGCAAGTGGCCTGAAACAGCGCCATCGCGGCGTCAGGCGATGGCCTTGATCAAGGCCAGGATGTCGTCACGGCTGACCACGGTCTTGCTCAGGGCATTGTGAATGGTGAACCCCTCGATCAACGCGTCCAGCGCCCGTGCGGTCTGCTCGTCGAAATGCATCTGCAGGGCCTGGCGCGAGCGCGCCATCCAGTCGTCCATCACGTAGGTGTATTGCGGATGGCGGGACACGAAGGTGTACAACTCGAAGATCAGCAGCATCTGCCCCGAGGCCTTCCACAGGTCGCCACAGATCAGGTCGGCAACCAGCTCGCGTGCGTGCGCCTGGTCACGGGCCTCGCTGAGTTGGCGAAAATACTGGTCGGCGATGCCATCGGCCATCTTCACGAAGGCGGCGGCGACGATTTCGTTGATGTTGGCAAAGTGGTAAGTCATGGTCCCCGGTGACACCCCGGCCTCGGCGGCGATGCGCCGGTAGGTGGCGCAGCCTGCGCCCTCCTGGCGAATGACGCGCAACGCAGCCTCGATGATCATGGCTTTGCTGTCGAGGGTATTGATGTCCTGCTTGCGGGGTCTTGGCATGGGGAGCTCGCGGCGGCTGTTGCGGCGAGGATAACAAGCTTGTGGTCTTACGCAAGGCCGCTCCCACAGGTCAACGCATGCTTGAAGGTTGCTGTGAACCGGGCAAAAAAAGCGCCCCATGCGGAGCGCCAAAATATCCACCCAAACCAAAGGAGCAACAAGGCTGCCAAGGTGAATTCACAGAATCGACAACGGGTACTCCACAATCAGCCGCACTTCGTCCAGGTCCGACTCAAACGCCGTGGCCCGAGTGGTGGCCTGGCGCACACGCAGTGACAAGTCCTTGGCCGCGCCGGTCTGCACCACGTACTTGACCTCGATGTCACGCTCCCAGCGTTTCTGGTCAGTAAGCGGGTTGCCCTCGGCGTCGCGGCGCATGTAGAAGGCGTTGGCATTGGAGTAGTCGGCATCGGTGCCCTTGGCATAGCGCGTCATGAACGACAGACCGGAAATACCGTAGGCCGCCATGTCCAGGTCATAACGCAACATCCACGAGCGCTCCTTGGGCGAGTTGAAATCGCTGTACTGGATGGAGTTGTCGAGGAAGATCGAGTCGGACTGCCGCAGGTAGTCGAAGTCGTCGTCGCCGTTATTGCGCTGGTGTGACAGTGCCAGGGTATGGGCAGCGAAGCGCACGCCCAGTTTGGCGCTCCAGATGTCATTGTCGAAGGCGCCAAGGCGCTGCTGCCCCTCGTCAACGGCCTTGTAGTAGTTGAAGCCACCAATCAGCGCCAACTCATCGCTCAGCGGCCAACTCAGGCTGGTGCCGGCGTAGTACTGGTTCCACACATCCTTGAGGCGGCTGCTGAACAGGCTGACGCTGACATGCTCGTTGAGCGTGTAGTCACCACCGCCATAGGCGACCCACGGCGAATCGACCGGGCCGCCGTAAAAGGTTGCGAAGTTTTCCCTCAGGTCGCTGGACACCGGCTGGCTCATGGCATGCAGGCGCCCGGCCTGCATGGTCAGGTCCTTGATGCTGGTGTTCTCCAGGGTCACGCCCCGGAAGCTTTCCGGCAGCAGCCGTGAGTCGCCAGCGGCGACCACCGGGTTGGCCGGGAACACATCGCCGACTTTCAGTACCGTATCGAACAGTCGCACCTTGGCCGCGCCACCAACCTTGGTGTATTCGTCGCGGGCCTGGCCGTCGCGATCAACTGGCAGCACATCGAACGAACTGCGCCCGCCGTTGCGGCCACCGCCGGTGTCGAGCTTGAGACCGAGCATGGCGAACGCATCCAGGCCAACGCCTATGGTGCCCTGGGTGAAGCCCGATTCGAAACGGGTGATGACGGCGTGGGCCCAGGCTGCGGAGTAGCCATTGTCGGGTTGTTTGTTGGGGTTGTGCGTGGGGGCCGCAGAATCGCGATTGTCGCGGTTGAAGTAGAAGTTGCGGTTGAGGACGCTGAGCGTGCTGCCCTCGATGAAGCCTTCCGCGGTGTCCTCCGCGGCCATGGCCTGATTGCCGACGCCGGCCAGCGCCAGGCACGTAGCCAGTGTCAGGGGTGATCTGCAGGTCATCCGATACTCCTTGAACGTCGCATTTATTGTTGTGTCGGCGGGCCGAGATTGACGGCTGGCAGATAACGCCAAGGTGATTGGCGCATTACAATTGCGTCATCGGCGGCGAAGCGCTCTGGGTCGGGCTCTGCAACATCCTGCAGACATTTCCGACCTCAGGTAGTGAACCTGCTGACAAAAAAACGGTCTTTCGCTGACGGTCAACTCACCGACCGGTTCATCGGCCCAGTCACCGGGCCTACTTTTGTCCTGTTTCAGCGAAGACCCAACATGCCCGATTCCCGCCCAACAGCTTCCGCCCTCCCTGCCCTGCGCGGCGGCCTGATCGCCGCCCTGGTGGCCCTTGCCGCCCCGGTGCACGCCGAAGAGCCTGCCAGCGATGCACGCTGGGTCAGCGACAGCCTGAGCACCTATGTGCGTAGCGGCCCGACCGACGGGCACCGCATCGTCGGCACCCTCAAGTCCGGGCAGAAGCTGACCCTGATCGGCAGCCAGGGCAACTACAGCCAGGTGCGTGGGCAAAATGGTGATTTAGTGTGGATCCTCAGCAACGACTTGCAGGCAGTGCCTGGCCAGAGCGAGCGCCTGCCGCAGCTCGACGCGCAGGTCGCCGACCTGACCGGGCAGTTGAAGACCATCGACGACAGCTGGAAGAACCGCGTACAAGGCATGCAGGAAACGCTCGATTCACGCAAAAAGCTGATCGACGAACTGGAGGCGCGCAACAAGGCGCTGAACGAGCAGCTCGACCAGAGCCAGTCGGAGCTGCGCGATACCCAGGCACGCCTGGGGGATGAGAACAAGCAGGTGATGATGCGCTACATGGTGTATGGCGGCAGCATTGCCGGCGCGGGCCTGCTGGTGGGGCTGATCCTGCCGGCGCTGACCCGGGGGCGCAAGAAGAACGATCGCTGGTTCTGACTGGGCCATCCTGCACTGGCCTCTTCGCGGGCAAGCCCGCGATGGGGCCAATGCAAAAATGCCACTACTTGCTACGTGCCTTGTTATAGATGGACTTGGCTTGGTCCGCTGAGGCCTGACACTGGGTCATATCACCCTTGCTCTGAGCATCCTTTGCATTTTGCAGATGGACTTTGAAGTCATGGGCCATGCCGCCATGCATCGCCTGGCCACTGGCCTTGTGGAAATCCTCAAGCTCCTTGATCTTGGCCGCACAGTTGCTCGCAGGGTCTGCGTGTGCGGCAAAACTGAGGACAGAGGCAATCACCAGCAAGGGGATGCATTTCGTGGATTTCATGGAGCGTTCTCCTGGAAACCATAAGGTTCGTCGAGGTGCATTCGGCTCGACGCAGGAAAAAGCATAGTTGCCCCGTGCCTGCTCCGCATCGCTTCAGCCCAGCGGTAGCCCAGCCTCGGCGAACAGGAAATCGATGAACACCCGCACGCGCAATGGCATGTGCCGGGCCTGGGGGTAGATCAGCATGAACGGCCGCGAGGTCCCGCCAAACTCACCGAGCACTTCCACCAATTCGCCACGGGCCAAGGCGTCCTGCACGGTAAACCGGTAAGCCTGCATCAACCCACCGCCATGGCGTACCAAGGTAGTGGTGGCGAGGAAGTCGCCCAGGCAGGTGAACGCACCTTGGGTTTCGATCTCTATCTGGCGGCCATCCTGGCGAAAGCTCCACGGCGGGCGACGGCCGCTGCTGGGCATTTCGAACTGGATGCACTCGTGCTGCAGCAGGTCGTGGGGTACCTGCGGCGTACCGGCTCGGGCCAGGTAGCCCGGCGTAGCCACCACCACCAGTTCGGCGTCTTCCAGGCGGCGCGCCACCAGCCGTGAATCAGCCGGCTCGCGGCCACGAATGGCCAGGTCAAAGGGCTCTTCGGCGAAGTCGACGTTGCGGTTGCTGACATGCACATCCACTTGCACCTTCGGGTAACGCTGACGAAAACGCGGCAGCAGCGGCAACAGCCGGTGATGGGCATAGGGCGTGGGCGCACTGATGCGCAGGCGGCCGCTCGGCTCGAGCTGCCCGCCCGCCACCTGGCGCTCGGCCTCGACCAGTTGCCCCAGCGCTTGGCGGCATTGCTGGTAATAGGCCTGGCCCGCCGCAGACAGGCGCATCTGCCGGGTAGTACGGACAAACAGGCGCACCCCAAGGCGCTCTTCCAGGCGTGCCACACTGCGGCTGACCGCCGCCGGGGTGACACCGGCTTCAGAGGCGGCGGCAGTGAAGCTGCCGCTGTCGGCGGCCAGGCAGAACAGCTCCAGGCTGCCCAGTTGCAGGTCATCGAAATGGCGGGTCATGGCGGCCCTATTGATTACATGGTGTATCGATTGAAATGCCTTGTGCCTCATTTTTCAAGTGCTGGTGGCGACTTACAGTAGCGCCACACCGAGCCGATGGCTCACTTCACTGGAGATCATGCACATGAACAAGCCACGCACCGTCATCATCACCGGGGCCTCCAGCGGCCTGGGCTTCGCCTTGGCCGAGGCCTTCCTCGAACGGGGCGACAACGTGGTCGGCAATGCCCGCAGCCAGGCCCGCCTGGAGCAGGCGGCCGCCCACCTCGGCAACCCATCGCGTTTCATCGGCGTGGCGGGTGACATCGCCGAGGCAAGCACGGCAACGCAGTTGTTTGCCACAGCCCTGCAGCGCTTTGGCGGCGTCGACATCCTGATCAACAACGCCGGTATCTTCATTGCCAAACCCTTTGTCGAGTACAGCGAAACGGATGTCGACACACTGGTCGGCACCAACCTCAAGGGCTTCTTCTACCCAGCTCAAGAAGCGGCGCGAGTCATGGCTGAGCAAGGGCACGGGCAGATCATCGCCATTACTGCGTCCATCGCCCTGCAACCGGACACCCGCGTACCAGCGCTGCTGCCAGTGCTGGTCAAGGGTGGCCTGAACCAGGCGGTGAAAGGCCTGGCACTGGAACTGGCGGCCAGCGGCGTGCAGGTGAATGCCGTGGCGCCTGGGATCATCGACACACCGCTGCATGGCGGCAACGTGCAGGGGCTGGGTGCGCTATCACCTAGTGGCCGCACCGGCTCGCCCCAGGATGTGGTGGACGCGGTGCTGTATTTGGCCGATTCACGCTTTGTCAGCGGTGTAATCCTGCCGGTGGATGGCGGTAGCACCGCAGGCACCTGGCACTGAACAGAGGAGCAAGCAACCATGCCTTATGTACATATTTGCGTGACCGATGAAGGGGTTACCACTGAGCACAAACGCCAGCTGATCGAGCAGACCACCCGCATGCTGCAACAGGTGCTGGGCAAGCCACCGGCCAGTACCTTTGTGGTGATCGAGGAGGTGCCGACTGATAACTGGGGGGTGGGTGGGGAGACGGTGACGGTGGTGCGGGCGCGAGAGCGGGGTTGAAGCCGGGGCTGCTCAGCAGCCCCTACTGCCGCAACCGCTCCAACGCCTGCAACACATACCCCGTGGCCCGCTCCACCTGCCCTTCCCGGCAGGCAATGCCCAACTGCCGCCACAACCCCGGCCGCAGCGGTCGGCGGGCAATGCGCCGGTCCAGTTCGGCTGCCTCACCCTCTTGCGGCAATAACGTGGCTCCGTATCCGGCCCCGACCAGGCTCTTGATCGCATCGTTATAGTTCAACTCGATTCGCGGCTCGGGGTACAACCCCGCTGCCGCGAACCACTCCCCGGTCACCCGCGACAGCTGGGTGCTGCTGTCGTTGAGGATCAACGCCCGCTGCGCCAGCCAGGCCGGCGTGACCTTGGCCGGTGGCTGCCAGTCAGCCGGCACGTAGGCCAGGATCGGGTCACGCCGCCAGGGGGTGACCGTCAGCCCTTTGCCGGCCACCTGCGGCAAGGCCACCAGGCCGATATCCAGTGTGCCCTCACGCAAGCGCGCCAGCGAAGCCTGCGACGTTAGCACCTGCACCTGCACGTCAATTCCTGGGTGCTCCACACGCAAGTGCTCCAGCGCCTGCGGCAGCAAGTGGGCGATGGCACCGGTCGAAGCGCCCAGGCGTACCCGCCCGGTAAGCCCCTCGACTTGCCGGCGTACTTCGTCCAGCGCCAGGTCGGCGTCGGCCAGCAGGCGGCGGGCCCGCGCCAGTAGCGTTTCACCAATAGCCGTAGGCCGTACCTGGCCACGGGCGCGAGTGAGCAACGGGGCGCCAATGCGCGCCTCCAGTTCGGCCACGTGCAGGCTGATGGTGGGCGGCGCCAGGTTGAGCTGGCGGGCTGCCTCGGCAAAGGAACCAAGGTCAGTGATGACCACCAGGGTGCGGAGGCGGTCGAGGCTGATTTCGCGCATTGTCTGTGCCGGCCTGTTCGCGGGTGAGCCCGCTCCCACAACCACCTTCATTCAGCAAATATGAATATCAGCATCATGATATTCAAATTTCCTTTACCAAGGCTACAAGCGAGCATAGGCAATCCCCTCCCCGACCGGACCCGACCATGCACACCCCTGTTGTCTTCATCGACGGTGACCAAGGCACCACCGGCCTGCAGATCCATGCCCGCCTGCAAGGCCGCAGTGACCTGCGCCTGCTGACCCTGCCGGAAGCCGAGCGCAAAGACCCGCAACGTCGCCGCGAGGCCATCAACAGCGCCGACATCGCCCTGCTGTGCCTGCCCGACGCCGCCGCTCGCGAGGCTGTGACGGCCATCCACAACCCGCAGGTGCGGGTGATTGACGCCAGCTCCGCGCACCGCACCAGCCCAGGCTGGGTCTATGGCCTGCCAGAGCTGGATGAACAGCAAGCCGAGCGCATCGCGCACAGCAAGCGCGTCAGTAACCCCGGCTGCTACCCCACCGGGGCCATTGCCCTGCTGCGCCCCTTGGTCAAGGCTGGCCTGCTGCCGACGGACTACCCGCTGAGCATCCACGCCATCTCTGGCTACTCCGGCGGTGGCCGCGCTGCGGTCGAGCGCCACGAACAGCCCGGCGCCGACAAAGCCCCTGCCCTGCAGCTGTACGGCCTGGATCTGGCACACAAACATGTGCCGGAGATCCAGCAACACGCCGGGCTGTCTGCACGGCCTATGTTCATGCCCGGCTACGGCGCCTACCGCCAAGGCATCGTGCTGAGCATCCCGCTGCAATTGCGCCTGTTGCCCGGCCAGGTCAGCGCCGAGCAGCTACAGGCCTGCCTGGAGCAGCACTATCAGGGTGCCCGTCACGTCCAGGTAATGCCCCTGCACCAGCACGGCGCAGCAGCGAACCTCGACCCCGAAGCCTTGAACGACAGCAACGACCTGCGCCTGGCGCTGTACGCCAACCCTGAGCATGGCCAGGTACTGCTGAGCGCGGTATTCGACAACCTCGGCAAAGGTGCCTCCGGCGCGGCGGTGCAAAACCTTGACCTGATGCTAGGTGCACTTCAGGTACAAGGCTGAACCGGCAAAACCGGTTAGACTGTATAGCCCGCGCCAGCACGGCGCGGGCCGTATATCTACCCGCCGGAGCCCGTCCCCGATGTTCATCCTGAGCCGCCTCGACAGCGTGCCGCCCGAATCTTTCCAGAACCAGATCCGCGAGCTGGTGATCCACCATGTCGGCGAACTGAGCAGTGTTGCCATCACCGCCGACAACCCACTGTACCCGCTGTACCAGTACGGCGTCGGCATGGAGGTGCACCAGTACCTGCAAGCGCTGGACGGCACCCGCGGCTTGGCCGTGGCGCTGACCCTGGCGCTGGATGCCGAAGCACCGGACCAGTTGCTGGGCTTTGCCCTGTCGCTGCCGGCCGAAGACGATGAGCAGGCGTGTGCACTGGCATTCCTCGCCGTACGTGCCAGCCATCGCCGTCAGGGCATAGCCCGCGCCTTGCTGGGCGACTTGCAGGCACGCCATGCCTGTGTGGAGATGAATGCCTTCGTCAACCAGGTGCCATGGTTCGAGGCGATGGGTATGCAGGTGGTGGCCGCCAGTGGGCCGCAGGTGCTGATGAGCAGTACCGGGCAGGCCAGCGGCGCGTTGATCGGGCGCCTGGACATTGCGCCGATCTACCAGACGGCTGAAGTGATGCAGATTCACACCTACCTGCTCAACCAGCAGGGCGAGGATGCGATGATCGAAGCCGAACAGATGCGCGATGAGCGGCTGGATGAGCTTGCTGCTCAGGCACAGGAATGTGTGCGGCAGCGCAAGACCGTGCATTGATCCGAGGGCCTCTTCGCGGGTAAACCCGCTCCCACAGGGATATCACAATCTTCGGGTTGTGTGAGGTACCTGTGGGAGCGGGTTTACCCGCGAAGAGCCAGGCACAGGCAACACATTCAGACCTGGCTTACCGGTATATCTCCGCCCCCTTTACCTTCCCGTCGCTCGCCCATCCAGGTATTGACCTGCTGCCCGAACTCGGCCGGTGCCTTGCGCCCAAAGCGCATTGCCAGTTCCAGAACAGTCTGCTGCGCCAACGCCTCTTCCATACGTTTCTGCGCCCCCAGCATTACGGCATGGATCGCGCAGGTGCCCTCGGTCGCCCAGCCCGGCGGCGAACCGTCGAACAGGCTGCAGCGCTCGCGCACCTCGCGGCAGTCGAAGATCTTCTTCGGCCCGTCGATGGCATTGACGATATCCAGCACGGTGATTTCAGCCGCCGGCCGCGCCAGGCGGAAGCCGCCACGCACACCTTCGGTGGCAGCTACCAGCCCGGCGCGGGCCAGCTTGGTGAACACCTTGGCCAGGTATTCCTGCGGCACGCCCTGCAACTCCGCCAGGTCACGCACGCTGGAATCGCGCGTGTCACCGCGCTCGTCCACCAGGAACAGCAGGCAATGGATGCCGTACTCGACGCCCGCACTGTAAAGCGACATATCAATCTCCGACCAACTTTGTCGTAAATTGTACGCCGATACTCCAGTGCTGGCAAAACTTGCTCAATGACTGTGGTCAAAGGCTGAGCGCTTGCATGGGTTCGGGCAATTATTGCCAGAGCGCTATCGCCCCGAGACTCCTGAGCCGCACGAACTTTCCCTACCCCCTCGTCAACGTTGATCAACTCGAAGGGCTTATGACCGAACTGGGCCGGCAGCAATGTGTCTTCTGACGTCAGCACGGCAACACCGGCTCGCTCCAACTCCGCTAAGGTGCGCATTGCACTTCTGCATAGCTACCTCGAGGGCATGTTGTCGATGGGCATTCGCATTACGCCATAACGCGGAGCGGTCAGGGGACAGCCTGGACGCATGGCGTTAACGCCTTGAACGGGGGCGCGACGCAAAAGTCGCTCCATGCCTATTAACGAAGGTAGAAGAATCACTCTACCCATCTACATGGATGAGAACCCGGACCGCGAGCAGTTTGGTACACCGGTTGCCAGCTACTGAGGCACCTTCAGTTCAAGATTGAATGCAAGCCGACAAGGCAGGCACAGCCCGGCACGTGCCATGAGATTTGGTTATCACTGCGACCTACTAAAGATTGATTCCGCTGTAACCGCCTGTTCACTAGACTCGGTTCAGGCAAATAACTAACTCAACGCGATCAGTGACTGCTCAACCTCCACTTCGGGTTGTTCAATCACTGGCGTATTTCCGTGCGCGTCTTGGCTGTTGTCTGTTGCTAAGCGTTGTTGTTTAAGGAGTGCAAATAAAAATGCAAACGTACACCGCTGGATTAGACCTGATAAAACAACGTGAGCCGCAACATGGGCTACCTGGTGCAGCTTATATGGACCCGCTGCTTTACCAGCAGGACCTTGAGCACATTTGGTACAAAGAGTGGATCTTTGCCGGCCATACCTTTGAAATGGAAAAGCCGGGCGAATACCTGACACTGCAGATTGGCGAGTATCCAGTGGTGATGGTACGCGGTAAAGATGGTACGGTGCGGGCCTTCCATAATGCCTGTCGCCATCGCGGTTCAAAAGTATGCACCGAGGCCAAAGGCAAAGTGGCCAAACTGGTGTGTCCGTACCATAAATGGACATTCGAACTGGACGGCAAATTGCTGTATGCCGGCAACATGGGTACGGATTTCGACCCGACGGAACATAGCCTCACCCCGGTGCACTGCGAAGTGGTCCATAGCTACATCTATGTCTGCGTGGCCAAGGTGGCACCAGACTTTGAAAAGTTCCGCAGTGCCGTTTCGCCTTTCATCGGCCCCCACTACCTCGAGGACTGCAAAGTCGCTTTCGAATCCAACCTGGTGGAAAAGGGCAACTGGAAACTGGTGTTCGAAAACAACCGTGAATGCTACCACTGCGACGGTACCCACCCCGAACTGCTGTGCAGCTACACCGAGCTAGCCTCGGTACAGGGCGTGGGAAGCGCAGAGGACCCGGTCTTCGCCGAATACTGCGATACCCTGGAGGCGGCGGGCCTGGCGAGCCGCCTGGTCATGGACCCTGGCGGCCAGTTTCGCATGACCCGCATCCCGCTCAACCCAGGGGCCAGCAGCTATACCATGGACGGCAAGCCAGCCGTAACCAAGCGCCTTGATCGCAGCGGCGTGGACAACATCGGTGCGCTGTTGTACTTCAACTACCCTTCTACCTGGAACCACTTTCTCGGCGACCACGCCTTGAGCTTCCGTGTATTGCCGGTCGGACCTGGCGAAACCGTGGTGACGACCAAATGGCTGGTGCCCAAGGATGCTCAGGAAGGGGTCGACTATGACATCGACCGGCTGACCAAAGTGTGGATTGCCACAAACGATCAGGACCGCCGGCTGGTTGAAGGCACGCAGATCGGTGTTACCTCCCCCGCCTACATTCCCGGGCCGTATTCGTCGCTCATCGAAAACGGCGTATGCCAGTTTGTCGACTGGTATTGCGAACTGATGACCCGGCGCCTTACCGAAGCGGCATCGAACCGAATCATCTGATCCGCCTGGCGGTGGGCCAGCCATGTGCTGGCACCGCCGCCTGACTATCGTATCGACACCAGCCCTCCTGCGAACTCTTCGCTCGGACGCCTTGCAGAAAAATACACTGCGGTACTTGCTGGTGCTGGTCTACCCCAACGAAATCTTCCCGACCGAAATCCGCACCTTCGCCGTTGGTATCGGCACCTCCGTTTCCCGCATCGGTGCGGCCGTCGGCAGCTACCTGGTACCCCTCTCGCTGGACTCGCTGGGCATCGCGCAAACCATGTACATCGCCACCTTCGTTTCGTTCGTCGGCCTGTTCATGTCCTGGGCACTGGCACCGGAAACACGCTCGCTGAATCTGCAACAAGCGGCATCGCTGGGCTGAGCTGCAAGGCCATTGCTGTTCTGACGGAGTTCCGCACCTGGCCTCCCTGTGTTGTCAATACTGGCCTCTTCGCGGCGGTTCGGCGCGAAAGGGCCGACACGGTCTTTGCACTAACAGCAAAAGGGCCGCAATGCGGCCCTGGTGTTCAAACATCAATGCATGGATCGCCGGCCAGCGTCACTCATCCCCGGCCCTGAGTTCCTTGAGCTTCATATTGGCCTTGGCACCGATGGTCAGGAACGGCTGCGGCGGCAACTGTTTGGGCTTGTCAAAGCCGGTGAAGATTTCCACCAGCTCGCTGCGCACACCCAGTGCCTGGTCGGCTGCCGCGATCCCGGCAGCACTGGACTTGGAGGCGCCAAGCCCGTTGCAACCACAGGCCGAGAACACACCCCTTGCCACCTCGCCAAACGCTGGCACGCTGTTCCAGGTCAGCGCCATCGGGCCACCCCAGCGATACTCCATGCGCAACTCCTTGAGGGTGGGGAAGCGCGTTGCGAACTTGCCATCATGCACACGCCCGGCACTGTTCACCTGGGCGTCACCGATGGTCAGGCTCGGGTTATAGCTGTAGCGCCAGCGCACCAGGATACGGTCACTGTCGCCATCGCTGATCCGCCGTACCGTAGTGCCCATCGGCAATGCCGGTGTCGCAGCCCAGGTGCGCTGCCCCGGCAGGCGTTTCGGGTCGAAACGCTCGCTCAGCGAAGCATAGGTAAATATGTGCAGCAGCTTGCCCTTGAAGAAACCGAAACTCTGCGCGTGACCATTGTTGGCCAGAATGATCTTGCCGGCCGTCACCACGCCCTTCGGCGTCTTGATCACCCAGGCGCCACCCACCTGCTTGAACGACAGCGCCGGCGTTTGCTCATACACTTGCACCGCCCCCTCCAGTGCATCGGCAAAGCGCCGCACATAGGCCGCCGGCTGGATCATCACAGTGCCGGGCATGAACATGGCGGAGGTATAGGCGGGACTGCCTGTTACCTCGCCGATCTGCCGCGTGTCGAGCAGCTCGTATCGCTCGCCGAGCGCATCCAGCTGCTTGCCGTAGGACAGGATATGCTCATCGCCTTGAGTACCGCGGGCGACGCTGAAGCGGCCACACGGGTCGAACACATCCTTGCCCCAGCCATGCGCCTCGGCCAGCTCACGCCCCATGTCGATAGCCGTGCGGTACATCTTGATGTCACGCTTGGCACGCTCGAGCGAGCCTGCGCCCAAGCCTTCGGCAGAGACCTCGTGTGGCAGGTCGATGATGAACCCAGAGTTACGCCCCGAGGCGCCCTCGCCCACGATGCCCGCCTCAAGCAGCACAACCTTCAGGCTAGGGTCCCTGCGCACCAGCTGGCGGGCTGCGGAGAAGCCGGCAAAGCCACCGCCGATGATTGCGACATCCGCCGTGACGGCGCTACCCAGTGCAGCCTTGGCCAGCCGCGCTGGCAACATCTCGACCCAGCCAGAGCTGCCATTGTTGCTCGGCAATTTCGAAGCGACGTACATGCTAAGTACTCCGCTGCGATCAGCAAGCCGAAGCTTCAAGTTCAATCAGCGGTGCCAGTGCTTCACGCAGGGCGCCGTGTTTCGCTTCGGCCAGGCGCGCCAACGGCCGTCGTGGATTGCCCGCGTCGAAGCCCATCATCTGCGCACCGGCGTAAACCGACTGCACATAGTCACCCTGCCAGATCAGCGACATCACCGGGGCCAAGCTTTTCCAGACCTGCTGGACTTCTGCCCACTTGCCTTCGCTGGCGGCATTCACCAGGGCAACGCAGGTTTTCGGTGCCATGTTCGCGCCGCCCCAGATCAGCCCCGCCGCACCGGCAAACAGCGCGTAAGGTACAAGCGGGTCTGCGCCGTTCATGGTCGGCAGGCCAGTACGCGACAGCGATGCCTGGGCCGCCAGGTCGCCACTGCTGTCCTTGACCGAGACGAAGTTGGGGATTGCGCTCAATTGCTTGAACAGCGCTGGCGTCACCTCGACACCCACGGCCTGGGGCACGTTGTAGCCAATGATCGGCAGGCCGGCTTCAGACACGCTGGAATAGAAATCGATGATGCCCTGGTCATCGGTCGGGCCTTCGAAGAACGGCGGAAGCACCATCACCCCGTCGGCACCGCAGTCCTTGGCATGACGGGTACGCTCGACCACCTCTTCGACCAGCAACGCGGATGTCTGGGCAATAACGCGGGCGCGGCCGTTGATGACCTTTGCGCCAAAGGCCACCAGCTCCTTGGATTCATCCTTGCTCAGGTACACATGCATCCCGGTCCCGGAACTGAGC
The DNA here is from genome assembly GCF_039673335.1 of Pseudomonas sp. TWI929. Lineage (NCBI taxonomy): Bacteria > Pseudomonadati > Pseudomonadota > Gammaproteobacteria > Pseudomonadales > Pseudomonadaceae > Pseudomonas > Pseudomonas sp. TWI929. The sequence goes on along the minus strand of NZ_JBDJLK010000057.1, from coordinate 17,961 downwards.
ACGAAACCATGCACCCCCGCAGCGATATACCGCTCGATCAGGTGCTCGAAACGCGCGTAGTCGATCTTGCCCTGTGCATCGAACGGGGTGGTGATGGCCAGGTTCACACCGGAAAACGTGAATGCAGACATTGGGTAACTCCTTATTGTTTTCGACTGGTCAGTCCAGCCAAGGCATTGAGCATTCTGCTGCTCTGTGCAAAAGCCTAAGGGCTTGCCTGGCGGGGTTACAGCGACATTTCCGGCGCAAATAACATGATTTTCGGTTATGGCCGCTCGGGTAACCCGCCCGCTCGCATTCGTCGCCGAGCGAGGGAAACGCTTGCCGAAACAAACTACGACCGATATAGTCGTAGTTATTCGAAGGCCACCCAACCAGCCCTCGAAGCCCTCTTCGAACTTTGCGGAGTACCTCATGAAATCGAACATCCTGATCATCGGTGCCGGCTTTGCTGGCGTCTGGAGTGCCCTGAGTGCTGCACGTCTGCTCGACCAGGCGCAACGCGCCGACCTCAGCATCAGCGTGCTTGCGCCGCAGCCTGAACTGCGCATCCGCCCACGCTTCTATGAGGCCGATGTACACGGCATGAAGGCCCCGCTGGGCGATCTGTTCGAAGCCGTAGGCATTCATTTCATCCCGGGTAACGCCAGCAGCATCGACACCCAAGAGCGAAGCGTCAGCTACACCGACGCCCAGGGCCAGCCGCAGCAAATCGGCTACGACCGCCTGATCCTCGCCGCAGGCAGCCAGGTCGCGCGCCCGGCGGTGCCGGGCCTGGCCGAACACACGTTCGATGTCGACCAGATGGAGTCGGCCATGCGCCTGGAGCAGCACCTGGTCGGCCTGGCCGCACGGCCCGCTTCACCTGCACGCAATACCGTGGTGGTTTGCGGCGGTGGCTTCACCGGCATCGAAACCGCGACTGAAATGCCAGCCCGCCTGCGTGCGATCCTGGGCGCCGATACAGCGTTGCGGGTGGTGGTAGTCGACCGCGGCGCACAGGTTGGTGCAGCGCTGGGCGCCGGTATCACGCCATCGATCGTCGCCGCCTGCGAGCAGGCCGGGGTCGAGTGGCTGGCCGGGGCCTCGGTAGTGGCTGTCGATGCCGGTGGCGTCACCCTGGACAACGGCGATTACATCGCCAGCAACACCGTGGTCTGGACTGTCGGCGTCAAGGCCAGCCCGTTGACCGCGCAGGTTGGCGGCGAGCGTGACAACTTCGGTCGGCTGAAAGTGGATAGCCACCTGAAAGTACTGGGCCAAGAGCATGTGTACGCCACCGGCGATACCGCCTGGGCTGCGGTGGACGACTTGGGCAACCACGCCCTGATGACCTGCCAGCACGCCATCCCCATGGGCCGCCATTCGGGCAACAACGCCGCCGCCGACCTGCTCGGCCTGCAACCGGTGCCGTACCGCCAGCCCAAGTACGTCACCTGCCTGGACCTGGGCGACTGGGGTGCGGCATTCAGCGAAGGTTGGGAGCGCGAACTGAAGCTGCACGGCCAGGAAGGCAAAGACCTCAAGCGCCAGATCAACTCGGTGTGGATCTACCCTCCAGCAGCTGACCGCGCTCTGGCCTTGGCTGCTGCCGACCCGATGATCGCGATTGTCTGACACCAGCAACCGGACAAAACCGCCAATAATTGGCGGTTTTGTCCGTCACAATCAGTGCATTGAATGGCTGTTCAACAATGATAGCCATATGGCATCATCGAAATCAAAAAAGTATTCAAGAGGGTGAGGCAAACAACCAAATCCGCAGCGCATCAAGAGCCTGGCGCCCTACCGGTGACCCGGCCCTCCGCCGAAGCTCCTGAGGCCTGCACGCCAACGTCAAGGAGCATTCCATGCAATTAAGGAATTTGAAGATCGGCATTCGCGCTGCCAGCGTATTCGCCCTGTTGGGTATCCTGGTCCTGTTCATGGGCCTTCTCGCACTCTATGAAACCCGGCAAATGGACAAGGCCACGGACGAGATCCGGGTCACTTGGATGCCCGCCGTGGTGGCCCTCAGCGAAATCAGCAGCAACCTCGGCCGTGCCCGCGCCATCACCCTGCGTGCCGCGCTGGATGACAACCCCAGCGAGCGCACCCGCAACCAACAGATGCTCGACGGCGTCAACGCCCAGCTCAAGGAAGGCCTGAAGGACTACAGCGACACGATCATCGCCGCCGATGATCGCGCCTTGTTCAACACCTTCAATACCGCGTACCAGCAATACCTCGACCTGCAAACCCAGGTGCTGCGGGATATCGGCGCCGGCCGTTTGGATGACGCCGAGCGGCAGATCAACGGCCCGCTAAGCCAGCACGCCGACAGCATGATGCAGGCCATGGCGGCCCTGATCGCCTACAACGGCAAAGGCGCGGAACAGGCCTCGCAGCGCAGCAGCGACACGGCTGACGAAGCGTTCACGGTCATCATCGGCTCGTTGTTGGTGATCATGCTTGCCTTGGTCGCCATTGCCACCCTGCTCACTCGCAGTATCGTGTTACCGCTGGCCGATGCCGTGGCCGTAGCCGAACGCGTGGCGACCGGCGACCTGACCCAGGATATTCGCGTGTTCGGCCGCGATGAGCCGGCGTTGCTGCTGCGTGCCCTGAGCCGTATGCAGGGCAGCCTGCGCGATACTATCCGCAAGATCTCCGCCTCCTCCGACCAGCTGGCCTCGGCCTCGGAAGAACTGCACACCGTCACCGAAGACACCAGCCGCGGCCTGCACCAGCAAAGCGCTGAAATCGACCAGGCAGCCACCGCTGTCAACCAGATGACTGCGGCAGTGGAGGAAGTGGCAAACAACGCAGTCAGCACCGCCGACGCGTCGAAAGGCGCCGACCAGACCACGCGCGACGGCCGCGACCGGGTCAACCAGGCACTGGCGTCCATCCAGCACCTGGTGGCTGACGTGACCGGCACTTCCGCCGAGATCGAGCAACTGGCCAGCAATGCCAACGAGATCAGCCGGGTGCTGGACGTGATTGGCGCGATTGCCGGGCAGACCAACCTGCTGGCGTTGAACGCCGCCATCGAGGCTGCCCGCGCTGGCGAGGCGGGCCGTGGTTTTGCCGTGGTGGCCGACGAGGTACGCGCCCTTGCCCACCGCACCCAGCAGTCGACGGCGGAGATCGAGCAGATGATCACCGGCATCCAGAACGGTACCGAGCGCGCAGTTACCGCGATGCACAGCAGCCAAGGCCGCGCCACCGGTACACTGGAGGTGGCTCAGGGCGCCGGGCAGGCGCTGGAGGTGATTGCCGAGGCGATCGCTTCGATCAACCAGCGTAACCTGGTGATCGCCAGTGCTTCGGAGGAACAGGCACAGGTGGCACGCGAGGTGGACCGCAACCTGGTGAATATTCGTGACCTGGCGATGCAGACGTCGGCGGGGGCGAACCAGACCAGTGCGGCGGCGCAGGACCTGTCGCGGTTGGCAGTGGATTTGAATGGCATGGTCGCGCAGTTCAAGGTTTGACCTATGAATGCCGGGGCCGCAAAGCGGCCCCTTTTAATGCAACGACGCTCTATCAGTCATTGACACTCACAACCCGCCCCACCTTCTCGGCAACCTTGCCGCGAGTCGCCAGGCAGTAGTACAGCGGCACCGTCACCAGCAAGCCGAACAGCCACGACAGGTCGGCCCCTTCGACAATGTTGGAGTACGGCCCCACATACAGCGACGTGTTGGCAAACGGCAGCTGCACCAGGATACCGCAGGCATAGGCAATGATTGCGTGGTGGTTGAAGCGGCCATAGATGCCGCCGTCAGCACTGAAGATCGAGGCAATGTCGTACTGGCCCTTCTTGATCAGGTAGAAGTCGATCAGGTTGATCGAAGCCCACGGCACCAGCACCAGCAGCAGCGCCAGGATCAGGCCGATGAAGTGGCCAATGAAGTCCGCCGAGGCGTTCAGCGCCACCATCCCGCAGCCCACCAATATCACCGAGGCCAAAATCACCCGCACTTTGATGCTCGGCGTCCACTCGGCCATGAAGGTCTGGATCGCGGTGACGATCGACAGCACCGCGCCATACAGGTTGAGGGCGTTATGGCTGATGATGTTGAGCAGGAACAGCACCATCAGGATCGGGCCCAGCCAGCCCGTGGCCTGCTTGACCGCATCCATCGCGTCGGTGCCTTCAGGCACGCACAGCACCGCCACCGCACCAAAGCTGAAGCACAGGATGGTGCCCAGGGTGGCGCCGAAGTAGGTGGCCCAGAACGGCTTGGCAATGCCCACTTCACGCGGCAGGTAGCGCGAGTAGTCGGAGGTGTACGGCGAGAAGCTGATCTGCCAGATGGTGCCAAGCGACACAGTGGCGATGAAGCCCGACAGGTTGAACGCGCCACGGCTGAAGAAGTCGGCCGGCAGGTCCTGGACGAACATCATGATGAAGCCGGCCAGCAGTGCCGAACCCATCACCCAGGTACCGATGCGGTTGAGGATATGGATGAAGCGGTAGCCGATCACGCCGATCGCAGTGGCGCTGAGGGCACCGATCACGATCGCGCCCGGCATCGGTACGCTCGGGGTGATGCCGTGGATGGTCTTGCCCGCCAGGACGATATTGGAAATGAAGAAGCCAACATAGATCAGCGCGGTAAAGAACACGATCAGCAAGGCCCCGTAACGGCCGAACTGGCCACGGCTCTGCACCATCTGCGGTATGCCCAGCTGCGGTCCCTGCGCAGAGGCCAGGGCGATGACCACGCCCCCGGCAAGATGACCCAGCACGATGGCGATCAGCCCCCACAGCAGGTTCAGGTGGAATACCTGGACCACCATGGCGCCGGTGACGATGGGCAGTGGCGCAATGTTGGTACTGAACCAGAGGGTGAACAGGTCGCGCGCCTTCCCGTGGCGCTCGGCAGGTGGAACGTAATCGACCGTGTGATTCTCGACAAACTGGTGTTGCGACGACGGTTGGGACATGGTTTTCAGCTCGAAAGGTCGTTTTTATCTTTGTAAGGAAACCGCATCTAGGCGGCCTCTCAGCTGCGGACCATATTATGGTATTCCAAACATTTGACAACACTGATCCGCAGTAAAAAACGCCCGCTGATCCGCTTGCGAAAGCCCTGCGACAAACCGCCTCACCACTCAAGGCCACGGTTTACGTGGCCTTGAGCCGTTCATCGTGAAAAACCAGGGTTGAAAATTCCGCTTGCAAAATAGGTATTACGGTATACCATCAGACACATCAACGATAAAAACCGCGGACCACCGCAGCCCTTTCGAGGTACATGAGATGATCGACGCAACCGTCTACAAGAACGTCCTGGGCTCCTTCCCGTCCGGCGTTACCGTCATCACCACCCTGGACGACGACGGCTCGGTCGTCGGCCTGACCGCCAGCGCCTTCTCCTCCCTGTCGATGGACCCGCCGCTGGTGCTGTTCTGCCCCAACTACACCTCCGACTCCTACCCTGTACTGATCAAGCAGAAGCGCTTTGCCATTCACCTGCTCTCCGGTGAGCAGCAGGCCGAAGCCTATGCCTTCGCCAAAAAGGGCAAGGACAAGGCCAGCGGTATCGAGTGGTCCTTGAGCGAACTGGGCAACCCGATCCTGGCCGGCGCCACCGCGGTTATCGAATGTGAACTGTGGCGTGAGTATGAAGGTGGCGACCACGCCATCATGGTCGGCAAGGTGCACAACCTGATCGTCCCTGAACAAGCGCCACGGCCGATGGTGTACTGCCGCGGCAAGATGGCCAGCCTGCCGGCCTTTGCCTGAAGCCTATTCTGAATCGAGACCACTGGCGCCTCCCCTGCCCGGCGCCAGCCCCTTTCAAGCGTTGAGGAAAGCCCCATGAAATTTTCGTTGTTCGTGCACATGGAACGTTGGGATGAACAGGTCAGCCACCGCCAGCTGTTCGAAGACCTGACCGAACTGACCCTGATGGCCGAAGACGGCGGTTTCAGCACCGTGTGGATCGGCGAACACCACGCCATGGAATACACCATTTCGCCAAGCCCGATGCCGCTGCTGGCCTACCTGGCCGCACGCACCGAGAAGATCCGCCTGGGCGCCGGCACCATCATCGCGCCGTTCTGGAACCCGATCCGCGTCGCCGGCGAATGCGCCCTGCTCGACGTGATCAGCAACGGTCGCATGGAAGTGGGCCTGGCCCGTGGTGCCTACCAGTTCGAATTCGACCGCATGGCAGGTGGCATGCCGGCCACTGACGGCGGCAAGGCCCTGCGCGAAATGGTGCCGGTGGTGCGCAAACTGTGGGAAGGCGACTATGCCCACGACGGTGAAGTCTACAAGTTCCCCACCTCCACCAGCGTACCGAAGCCGTTCAACGCCACGCCACCGATGTGGATCGCCGCCCGCGACCCGGACTCGCACAACTTCGCCGTGGCCAACGGCTGCAACGTCATGGTCACCCCGCTGATGAAGGGTGACGAAGAAGTGCTGGACCTGAAGAACAAGTTCCAGGCTGCCCTCGACAACAACCCAGGCGTGCCGCGCCCGCAACTGATGGTGCTGCGCCACACTCACGTGCACAGCCCGGCCGAGCCGGAAGGCTGGAAAGTCGGCGCCCAGGCCATTTCGCGCTTCTACCGCACCTTCGATGCCTGGTTCGGCAACAAGACTACCCCGGTCAACGGCTTCCTCGAGCCGAGCCCGGAGTCGAAGTTTGCCGAAGTGCCGGCGTTCCAGCTGGAGAACATCCGCAAGAACACCATGATCGGCACGCCGGAAGAGATCATCGCGCGTATCAAGTACTACCAGGAGCTTGGCGTCGACGAGTTCAGCTTCTGGTGCGACAACAGCCTGCCCCACGCCGAGAAGAAGAAGTCGCTCGAGCTGTTCATCAAGGAAGTGGTGCCGGCGTTCGCCTGAATTCCCATTGCCTGAATCATTGCGGGACGCAGCCCGCTCCCGTGGGCCCTTGTGGCCTGCGTGAGCGGGCTTTTTTTTGGGGATCTGTGCTGGCCTCTTCGCGGGCTTGCCCGCTCCCACAGAGCCCCCACAGCTTTCAAGGCCTGCGCTGTACCTGTGGCAGCGGGCAAGCCCGCGAAGAGGCCAGTACAGACGCCCCAAAATTCAAGGCATCAAGCCACCTTTCGTCCCCTCGCAAGAGAAATTTCCAGCCACCTCTTGCACAACAAATATTATGGTATACCATCAGACAACAAGAGCTGATAACCCTCACCAGGAGCCACCCATGAGTTTCGAAATCCGCAAGATCGTCACCTACTCCGAAGAGACCCGCATCGAAGGCGGCAAGGCCACCGACAAGCCGGTGACCATGGTCGGCCTGGCCGTCGTGATCAAGAACCCATGGGCCGGTCGCGGTTTCGTTGAAGATCTGAAGCCGGAAATCCGTGCCAACTGCTCGGAGCTGGGTGCGCTGATGGTCGAGCGCCTGACTGCCGCCATCGGCGGTGCCGACAAGATCGAGGCCTACGGTAAAGCTGCAGTAGTCGGCGCCGACGGTGAAATCGAGCACGCCTCGGCGGTGATCCACACCCTGCGCTTCGGCAACCACTACCGCGAAGCGGTACAGGCCAAGAGCTACCTGAGCTTCACCAACAAGCGCGGCGGCCCAGGCACCTCGATCCAGATCCCGATGATGCAGAAGGACGACGAAGGCCTGCGTTCGCACTACATCACCCTGGAAATGCAGATCGAAGACGCCCCGCGTGCCGATGAAATCGTCGTGGTGCTGGGCGCTGCCGACGGCGGCCGCCTGCACCCGCGTATCGGCAACCGCTACATCGACCTGGAAGAACTGGCTGCCGAAAAAGCCAACGCTCAATAACAACAACCAAGACGGGCCGGGGCGTGGCGTGCTTACCCGCCGCGCCCGACCTTCAAGGAGCGCCCTCCATGATTCAGCCTGTCGCTGAACGCACACCTGCCGGCACCAGCTACCTGTCCGTCGGCCAGGGCCAACCCGTGGTACTGATCCACGGCGTGGGCCTGAACAAGGAAATGTGGGGCGGTCAGTTCGTTGGCCTGGCCAACGACTACCGCGTCATCGCCTACGACATGCTCGGCCACGGCCAAAGCCGCGTACCGGCTGCCGACACGCCGCTGGAAGGCTATGCCGACCAGCTCGCCGAACTGCTCGACCATCTGCAAATCAAACAAGCGACCGTGATCGGCTTTTCCATGGGGGGCCTGGTCGCGCGCGCTTTCGCCCTCAACTACCCGCAGCGCCTGGCTGCATTGGTAGTACTCAACAGCGTGTTCAACCGCACCCCCGAGCAGAGTGCTGGCGTAATCGCCCGCGCCGCCCAGGCTGCGGAGCTGGGCCCCGACGCCAACGTCGACGCCGCCCTCGACCGCTGGTTCAGCCGTGAATACAAGGCTGCCAACCCAGCGCAAGTTGCTGCCATTCGCCAAGTGCTGGCGAGCAACGACCCGCAGGGCTACCACACCACTTATTCGCTGTTCGCCACCCAGGACATGTACCGCGCCAGCGACCTGGGCAGCATCCAGGTACCAACGCTGATCGCCACCGGCGAACTCGACTCGGGCTCCACCCCGGCCATGACCCGCCAGCTCGCCGCCAGCATTCCTGGTGCGCACAGTGTGGTCCTCGCCGAGCAACGGCATATGATGCCGGTGGAAGCACCCCGTGAAGTCAACAAGATGCTGCTGGACTTCCTCACGCAAGCCCGCACCCTCACCGAATCCGCCAAGGGGATTGTTGCATGACCCTCGTTCGTTTCCAGATGTGCATCGACGGCCAATGGCGCGATGCCCAGAGCGGCAAGACCTTCGACAGCCTCAACCCGGCCACCGCCCAGGCCTGGGCGCAACTGCCCGACGCCGACGAAGCCGATGTCGAGCTGGCCGTGCAGGCCGCCCAGCGCGCCTTCGACAGCAAGGAATGGCGCAGCATCACCGCCACCGCGCGCGGCAAGCTGCTGCGTCGCCTGGGCGACCTGATTGCCGAAAACAAGGAACACCTGGCCCAGCTGGAAAGCCGTGACAACGGCAAGCTGATCCGTGAAACCCGCGGCCAGGTCGGCTACCTGCCGGAGTTCTTCCACTACACCGCTGGCCTGGCCGACAAGCTCGAAGGCGGCACCCTGCCGCTGGACAAGCCCGACCTGTTCGCCTACACCGTGCACGAACCAATCGGCGTGGTCGCCGGGATCATCCCGTGGAACAGCCCGCTGTACCTGACCGCGATCAAGCTGGCCCCGGCCCTGGCCGCCGGCAACACCATCGTGCTCAAGCCGTCCGAGCACGCCTCGGCGACCATCCTCGAGCTGGCCCGCCTGGCCCTTGAGGCCGGCTTCCCGGCAGGTGTGGTCAACGTGGTCACCGGCTACGGCCCAAGCACCGGCGCGGCGCTGACCCGCCACCCACTGGTGCGCAAGATCGCCTTCACTGGCGGCGCCGCCACTGCCCGCCACGTGGTGCGCAGCAGTGCCGAGAACTTCGCCAAGCTGTCGCTGGAGCTGGGCGGCAAATCGCCGAACATCATCTTCGCCGACGCCGACCTGGACAGCGCCATCAACGGCGCCGTGGCCGGCATCTATGCCGCCTCCGGGCAAAGCTGCGTGGCTGGCTCGCGCCTGCTAGTGCAGGACGAAATCTTCGACGAATTCGTCGAACGCCTGATCGCCCGCGCCAAGCGCATCCGCATCGGCAACCCGCAGGACGACGCCAGCGAAATGGGCCCGATGGCCACCGCACAACAGCTGGCCGTGGTCGAAGGCCTGGTGGCTGCGGCCAAGGCTGAAGGCGCCAAGCTGCACATGGGCGGCAAGCGTGCCGAGGTCGAGGGTGACGGCTGGTTCTACGAGCCGACCCTGTTCGAGTGCGACAGCAACTCGATGACCATCATGCAAGAAGAAGTATTCGGCCCGGTTGCTGCGGTGATCCGCTTCAAGACCGAGGAAGAAGCCCTGGCCATCGCCAACGACTCGCAGTTCGGCCTGGCTGCCGGCATCTGGACCCGCGACCTGGGCCGTGCCCACCGCCTGGCCCGTGACGTGCGCTCCGGGATCATCTGGGTCAACACTTACCGCGCGGTGTCGGCCATGGCGCCGATCGGCGGCTTCAAGAACAGCGGCTACGGCCGTGAGAGCGGCATCGATTCGGTGCTGGCCTATACCGAGCTGAAGACCGTGTGGATCAACCTGTCCACCGCGCCGATGCCCGACCCGTTTGTGATGCGCTAAGAGGTAGCACGAGATGATCGAACCCGGCATCTACAAAGACGTGATGGGCTCCTTCCCGTCCGGTGTCACGGTAGTCACCACCCTGGACGCCGACGGCGGCATCGTCGGCATCACCGCCAGCGCCTTCAGTGCGCTGTCGATCGACCCGGCGCTGGTGCTGTTCTGCCCCAACTATGCCTCCGACACCTACCCGATCCTGCGTGACAGCAAGCAGTTCGCGATTCACCTGCTGTCCGCCGACCAGACCGCCGAAGCCTATGCCTTCGCCGGCAAGGGCAAGGACAAGGCCAAGGGCGTCGAGTGGCACCTGAGCGAGCTGGGCAACCCGCTGCTGGCCAAGGCCACGGCAATCATCGAGTGCGAACTGTGGCGCGAGTACGACGGCGGTGACCACGCGATCATCGTCGGCGCGGTGAAGAACCTGGTGCTGCCGGCCGAGCCGGTGACGCCGATGGTGTACCACAAGGGCAAGCTGGGCGCCCTGCCACCCCTGGGCTGATACACCCTATGAATCGGTGTTGGCTTCTTCGCGGGTGAACCCGCCAAGAAGCTCACACCGTTGCCCCTGTTTTTAGGGGCCGCGCTATCGTCTCACCCTCGGTTGCGGCCCCTGTTTTATTCCGGAGTACTGCGCATGAGCAATGAAAAGTACGAGAAAGGCCTGCAGATCCGCACCCAGGTGCTGGGCGAGGACTACGTCAACCGCTCGATCCAGAACGCCGACGAGTTCACCAAGCCGTTGCAGGAACTGGTCACCGAATACTGCTGGGGCCACGTCTGGGGCCGCGAAGGCCTCTCGCTCAAAGAGCGCAGCATGATAAACTTGGCCATGATTTCCGCGCTCAACCGGCCCCACGAGCTCAAGCTGCACATACGCGGCGCATTGCGTAATGGGCTGAGCCGTGAACAGATTCGCGAGATCTTGCTCCAGGTCGGCATTTATTGCGGCGTGCCAGCGGCGGTGGACAGCTTCCGCCTGGCCCGCGAGGCGTTCGCTGAAGCCGACGCGGAGTCCACCCGTTAACACCGGGCTGTTCGAACCCACGCAAGGAGCACCCAGGTTCGTGGTGCTGTTGCGGTTGCGGCCGGGCAGCCTCTTTAAGAGCGCACTTGATGAAACGCCAGCCACTCGACGACAGCTTCAAGGTCAACCGCAACCCCGTTACCCTGCGCGAAATCGTGCTCGACAAGCTGCGCGCCGCGATCATGAACTTCCACCTGCTGCCAGGCGACCGCCTGGTCGAGCGCGACCTCTGCGACCGCCTCGGCGTCAGCCGCACTTCGGTGCGTGAAGCCCTGCGCCACCTGGAGTCCGAAGGCCTGGTGGAATTCGCCGACGCCAAAGGCCCGCGCGTGGCCATCATCACCCTGGAAGACGCCCGCGACATCTACGAGCTGCGCTGCGTGCTCGAAGGCCTGATCGTGCAGTTGTTCACCCTCAACGCCAAGGCCAAGGACATCCGTGCCCTGGAGCGCGCGCTGGAGGTCAACCGCGAAGCCCTCGAAGAAGGCGAGTTGCAACAAGTGCTGGATTCGGTGCAAGGCTTTTACGACGTGCTGCTGGAAGGCTCCGGCAACCAGGTGGCGGCCCAGCAGCTGCGCCAGTTGCAGGCGCGCATCAGCTACCTGCGTGCCACTTCGGTGTCGCAGGAAAACCGCCGCGGCGCCAGTAACCGCGAAATGGAAAAGATCGTCGAGGCAATCAAGGGCGGCGACCCGCTGGTGGCGCACCAGGCCTCGGTCGACCACGTCCGCGCCGCCGCCAAGGTGGCCCTGGACTACCTGCGCCAGAAGCAGGATGACAACGTCAAGGTGCGCGACATGGTCGAGCCCCTGGCCCTGAAGGATCCCCGTATATAAGCAACGCATAGGCCGCTGATCATGCCCAACGCCCCGCGCTACTGCCCGCACTGCACCATGGAACTGGCCCGGGGCGTTCCCACAGGCGACACCCACGAACGCCTGCACTGCACCGGCTGCGGCTATATCCACTACATCAACCCGAAGATCATCGCCGGCTGCATCATCGAGCGCGATGGCAAGTACCTGCTGTGCCAGCGCGCCATCCCGCCACGCCCTGGCACCTGGACCTTGCCGGCCGGGTTCATGGAAGCTGGCGAGACCACCGAGCAGGCAGCGCTGCGCGAGGTCTGGGAAGAAAGCGGCGTGCGCGCCGACATTGTCTCGCCCTACTCGATATTCAGCGTGCCGAAAATCAGCGAGGTGTACATCATCTTCCGCGCCATCGCCACCGAAGAAACCGGGCAGTATGGGGCGGAGACGCTGGCGTACAAGTTCTTCGAACCTGATGAAATTCCCTGGGATGAAATCTACTACCCGGCGATCCGGCAGATTCTCGAGCGCTACATCCTCGAACGACAGGCCGGGGTGTATGGCATCTACATGGGCAATGACGACACCGGCAAGGTGCACTTCATGCGCTAGCCTGTTGGGGCCCTATCGCCGGCAAGCCTGCTCCCACAGGATCAATACAGGCCTCAGCTCCTGTGGAGTACCTGTGGGAGCTGGCTTGCCGGCGATGAGGCAGGTACAGCCACCACAAACCCCTCGCCAAGCGTCTAATCTCGGTGCACCCTAAAGGCCTTGAGCAAAAGGACCGGCAGAGCACATGGCTAAATGGCTAGATGGCGGCGGGCAGATGGCCGAACGCATCCGCAACCACGATTGGGCCGCCACACCACTGGGCCCGCTGCAAAACTGGCCTGACCCGCTCAAGACCAGCCTGGCCCTGTGTCTGGCCTCGCACTTTCCGCAAGCCGTGCTGTGGGGCCCCGACCTGCTCACCCTGCACAACGACGCCTTCTCGCAGATTCTTGGGCAAAAGCCCCTGGCCCTGGGCATCCCCTTCCGTGAAGTGTGGAAAGAAGCCTGGGCCGACATCGGCAGCATGGCCAACCGCGCCCTGGCCGGCGAGGCGGTGTACATCGAAGACTTCCCACTCACCATCGACCGCAACGGCGGCCCCGAACGCGCCCATTTCACCTTCTGCTACAGCCCCATCCGCGACCATGACGGCAACGTGCTGGGCATGCTTGACACGGTCACCGAAACCACCGCCAGCGTGCTGGCCCATGCCGAAGTACGCGAGGCCATGGCGGCGCTGGAGGCGCTGAATGCCACCCTCGAACAACGCGTCGAAGAGCGCACCACCCAACTGCTGCACACCGAGGCCGTGCTGCGCCAGACCCAGAAGCTTGAAGCCATCGGCCAGCTGACCGGCGGCGTGGCCCATGACTTCAACAACCTGCTGACCATCATTCGCTCGTCGCTACACTTTCTGCAACGCCCAAACCTCGACGAAAAACGCCGCGAACGCTACCTCAAGACCATATCCGACACCGTCGACCGCGGCACCAAGCTGACCGGCCAGTTGCTAGCCTTCGCCCGCCGCCAGGCCCTGAGCCCGCAAGTGTTCGAAGCCGGGCCACGGCTGGAGGCCATGGCCGACATGCTCGACACCGCTACCGGTGCGCGGATCCAGGTCGAACTGCAGTTGCCGCAGGCGCCTTGCCATATCCGCGCCGACCTCAACCAGCTGGAAACCGCGGTAATCAACTTGATGCTCAACGGCCGCGATGCCATGGCCGGCGCAGGCACCTTGCAGCTGTGCCTGCAGGCCGACCAATGCCTGCCCGCCCTGCGCGGGCAGGCACTACAGCCGGGCCCGTTCGCGGCGATTTCGGTGAGCGACAGCGGTGTCGGCATTGCCGCCGATTTGCTGGAGCGCATCTTCGACCCGTTCTTCACCACCAAGGCCCCGGGTGAAGGTACCGGGCTCGGGCTGTCGCAGGTGTTCGGTTTTGCCAAGCAGTCCGGGGGCGATGTGCAGGTAAACAGTGTCCCAGGCCAGGGCACCACCTTTACCTTGTACCTGCCCCAGGAGCCGCCGCCTGCGGTCTAGGCGGTCAACGGCGCCCCTCTGCCAGCATGCGCACGGCCAGACCCGCCAGTACCGTACCCATCAGCCAACGCTGAACCTGCTGCCACAGCGGGCGGCCAGCCAGGAACACGGCGATAGAGCCGGCCATGATTGCGATCAGTGCATTGACCGAGACGCTGATGGCGATTTGCGTCGAGCCCAGTACCAGCGACTGCAACAGCACGCTGCCATGCCCCGGCTCGATGAACTGCGGCATCAACGACAGGTACATGACGGCGATCTTGGGGTTGAGCAGGCTGGTGGCAAACCCCATGGTGAACAGCCGCCGCGGGCTGTCGGCGGGCAAGTCACGGACCTGGAACGGCGAACGTCCACCCGGCCGCAGCGCCTGCCAGGCCAGGTACAACAAGTACAGTGCGCCACCGATGCGCAGCGCATCGTAGGCAAAGGGTACGGCCATTACCAGGGCGGTAATGCCCAGCGCGGCGCAGAACATGTAGATGACGAAGCCCAGGGCCACACCGCCAAGGGAAATCAACCCAGCCTTGCGGCCCTGGCAGATCGAGCGAGAGATCAGGTAGATCATGTTCGGCCCTGGGGTCAGGACCATGCCCAGGCAGATCAGGGCGAAGGTAAGCAGTTGGGTGATTTCGGGCATGAAGCACATCCTGGTTGTGCGTTGAAGTGGTGCGAGTTTATCCGAGGCTTTGCTTGTCGTCTGTACCGCACCTGCTACCTACCAGCTTGACGCGGTCAACTGTAGGAGCGGCCCGCGTAGCTCGGTGGGTTCAGCTGATCTGCCCGGCTATCAAACCCAAGGCCACCGTAATCATCGCCACCCCCGACACCCGCCCGACCAGCTTTGCCGCCCCCGGCCGGGTGCTCAACACAGCCTTGGCGCCATAACCTACCAGCGAATAGATCACCAGCGAACTGCACAGGTGCACCAGCCCCAGCAGCAAGATCTGCAACGGCACCGGCCAGTTCGACTGCGGGTCGGTGAACTGTGGTAGCAGGGCCAGGAACAGCAGGAAAACCTTGGGGTTCAGGCCACTGACACAAAACCCTTTCAACGCCCAGCGCGAGCCCGACTCCCCCGCACCACCCTGCCCGGCCGCTGGCAATGCCGGGCGCAGCAACAGGTTGCCGCCCAGCCACAGCAGGTACGTGCAGCCCGCCAGGGTTAACAGGGTCAGCGCCAGCGGGTGCCCAGCCAGCAGGCTGCCGACCCCGGCCGCCACCACCAGGGTGGCCAGGAAATGCCCCGACAACATCCCCGCCACTGCGGGCATCACCCAACGCCCGCGCATGCCCGCCGAAATGGCGTAGGCCCAGTCTGCGCCCGGGGTAATCACGAACAGCATCGACACGGCCCAGAACGCCGTCAGCACACTGATAGCCACTTGAATCTTCCTTATCTACTGCTTTGGGATGTCGAAAGATTACGGATTCCGCCCGGGGATTTTCTTTCGTATATTCCCCTTCAGCATTCATTTACTGGAAGATTCTTCCCCATGGACAGAACTGATCGAAAAATCCTTGCCGAGCTGCAAAAAGACGGTCGGCTTTCGGTAACCGAGCTGGCCGACCGCGTAGGGCTCAGCCTGTCGCCCTGCCATCGGCGCCTCAAGGCACTGGAAGAATCCGGGGCGATTCTGGGCTATCACGCCCGTCTGGCGCCGAGCGCGCTGGGGCTGAATTTTGCTGCGTTGGTGTTCGTGACCCTGCGCGAAGTCACCCGCCAGCCGGTGGCGGACTTTGAAGCGGCCTTGGCCGAGATACCGCAGATAGTCGAGGCACAGCGGCTGTTCGGTGACCCGGACTACCTGCTGCACGTGGTGGCCAAGGACCTGCCGGCGTTCCAGAAGCTGTATGACGAGCAACTGACCAGCATTCCCAATGTGAAGCGCCTGAGCTCGACTTTGGTGATGAAAGAGGTGATTCAGGATCGGTTGTTGCCGATGTAGCTGTATTAGCCGTACTGGCCCTTTCGCGGGCATGCCCGCTCCCACAGGTTCACCGCAGCGTCTGAAAGTTGCGCCATACCTGTGGGAGCGGGCAAGCCCGCGAAAGGGCCAGTACAGGCAACCATTCACCTGCCCTGAAAATGCGCACACCGCACCAACCTCTCTACCCCAAGCCCTCCAGTCAACTGGCACCCTCCTTGCTCCCGTCCCCCGCTTAAGCTTTTGTCAGCCTTAGGTTTTTTAACGCCTATGGGTACATATTTACTAATTTCTCGTTATCCCCGCGCCCCGCATCATCGCTCCAACAAGAACGCGTCGCCCTTCGTCGGCACGCCCCCGGGCAGCTCCCGATGCCCTACCTTGCCTTGGAGTCAGTCATGACCAGTGCAGCCAATTCGGCACCCCTGATAGAAAAACACACGATCGGCTATGTGCCCCCGCAAGACCGCCATGGAAAGGTAAGGGATCTGTTCACGCTGTGGTTCGGCGGCAATATCGCGCCGCTGCCCATCGTCACCGGCGCGCTGGGCGTGCAGCTGTTCCACCTGAACCTGGTGTGGGGCATCGTCGCCATCCTGGTCGGCCACCTGGTCGGCGGCGTGCTGATGGCGCTGCACTCGGCCCAGGGCCCGCAAATGGGCATCCCGCAGATGATCCAGAGCCGCGCCCAGTTCGGCACCCTCGGCGCGCTGCTGGTGGTGGTGATTGCCGGCGTCATGTACATCGGCTTCTTTGCCTCCAACATCGTCCTCGCCGGCAAGTCGCTGCATGGCGTGGTCGACTCCGTGCCGGTACCGGTGGGCATCGTAATTGGCGCGCTGGGCTCGGGCATCATCGGTATCATCGGCTACCGCTTCATCCACGTACTCAACCGCATCGGCACCTGGGTGCTGGGTATCGGTATCGTGGTCGGTTTCGGCTACATCTTTACCCATGTGCAGAGCGACGACTTCCTCACCCGCGGCGGCTTCAACCTGGCCGGCTGGCTGGCCACCGTGTCGCTGGCGGCGCTGTGGCAAATTGCTTTTGCGCCCTATGTGTCGGACTACTCGCGCTACCTGCCAGCAGATGTAAAGGTCAGCTCGACCTTCTGGACCACCTACCTGGGCTCGGCACTGGGTTCGAGCCTGTCGTTCATCTTCGGCGCCGTAGCCGTGCTGGCAATCCCGGTCGGCATGGACACCATGGACGCGGTCAAGCTGGCCACCGGCACCCTGGGCCCGATCATGCTGGTGCTGTTCCTGCTTAGCGTGATCAGCCACAACGCCCTCAACCTGTATGGCGCGGTGCTGTCGATCATCACCCTGGTGCAAACCTTCGCCTACCGCTGGATCCCTACCGCCAAGAGCCGCGCGGTGCTGTCGCTGATCGTGCTGTCGGCCTGCTGCGTGGTGGCAGTGTTCGCTTCGGCAGACTTTATCGGCCACTTCGTCGATATGGTGCTGGTGCTGCTGGTGGTACTGGTGCCGTGGACGGCGATCAACCTCATCGACTTCTATGCCATCCACAAGGGTGACTATGACATCCAGTCGATCTTCCAGGTTGATGGCGGTATCTACGGGCGTTACAACCCACAGGCGCTGATCGCCTATGCCGTGGGTATCGTGGTGCAGATTCCGTTCATGAACACGCCGCTGTACGTCGGGCCGATTTCCGAGCACATCAATGGTGCTGACCTGTCGTGGCTGGTGGGGCTGGCGATTACCTCGCCGCTGTACTGGTGGCTGGCCAGCCGTGACAGTGCCTATCGTCGTCGCCAGATGAGTGCCGAGCTGGCCATGGGGCACTGATACAACCTGTACCGGCCTCTTCGCGGGTGAACCCGCTGCCACAGGAAAAGCACAGGCCGCCACCATGGTCGCCAGCATCACCACCCCTGCCCCCTGGTTGGCCGCGAGCCCGGAGCCTACGTTGAAGCCGAACCAGCCCACCCACAGC
>NZ_JBDJLK010000056.1:0-36221 GCF_039673335.1 Pseudomonas sp. TWI929 | reverse complement strand
GGGAGGGGCTTCCCGCGGTTTTGGGGGGGGCGCCAATTTCTCCCTCTGGGCGCCCCCCCCCGCTCCCACAGGGATCGCGTCAGGTTAGAAAGTGGTACGCAGGCCCACTTCAACACTACGCCCCGGTGCCGGCGCGATATCGCGCAGGATCGAGCTGGCATAGCGCACGGTCTGGTCGGTCAGGTTCTCGCCGCGGACAAACGCCAGCCACTGGCTCTGGCCAATGTCGAAGCGGTAGCCAACGCTCGCCCCCAGCGTGGTATAGCCATCGGTGCTGGTTTCGTTGGCCGGTTTGCGGTGCTGCGACGCGGCATGCTGTACATCGACCCGCGCTTGCCAGCGCTCCAGTTCCCAGACCAGGCCGCTGTTCAGGCGTAGCGGGGCGATGCGTGGCAGCGGCTCGCCGCTGTCGAGGTTTTTCGCCCGGGTATAGTCACCGGACAGTTCCAGCGCGAAGCTGCCATAGCGGTTCTCAGCCAGTTGCAAGCGGTCCTGGGCCTCGATGCCGTAGAAACGCGCCCGTACGCCCTGGTACTGGTATTCCGGGAAGCCGTCGTCATGGTCGTGGTCATCCTCGTCATGGTCGTGGTCATGCCCGCCCTCGCGGGTGTTGCCGGTGCCGATCAGGCCGATGTAGTTGCGGAAGTGGCTGTAGAACACCCCGACACTGCCCTTGTGGGTGCCATTGTCGAAGCGCAGCGCCAAGTCGGCGGAAATGGCCTTTTCCTTGTTCAGGCTGGCATCGCCCACTTCAAAGGCACCGGTGGCCACGTGGGCACCATTGGCGTACAGCTCGTAAAAGGTCGGGGCGCGCTCGGTGTAACCGAGGTTGGTGGCCAGCGACCAGATCGGGTCGAGCTGGTACACCGCCCCCGAAGACAGGCTGAAGGCATTGAAGCTGCTGGCGCTATTGGCGTCGACGAAGTTTTCGTTGCCTTTGGCATCCGGGTCGACCCGGGTGTGCTCCAGCCGCGCGCCCAGGCTCAGGTTCAGGCGCTCGGTGGCCTGCCACTGCTCCAACATGAACAGCGCCAGGCTGTCGGTGTCGGTGTGCGGGACGAAGGCTTCCTCGCCCAAGGCGGAGAATTCGTTATGGCTGACCTGAGCACCGATCACCCCTTCCAGCGGCCCGAGCGGTTGGTGGCGGGCTTCGATGCGCGCTTCGTAGCCTTTGTTCTTGAAGGTGGTGTGGACCTCGCCTTCTTCGATCTCGCTGTGTTCGTAGTCGGTGTAGCCGGCATCGACCTTGACCGAGCTGAACGGGCCATCCAGGTCACGCAGCTCCGAGGCGAATGCGTAGTGGTCCTGCTTCATGTCCAGGCGCACACCGGACTCGGCCACCGAGCCGTAGTTACTGTCGTAGCGGCTGTACGACAGGCCGGTGTAACCGTGATCCCAGTGGTAGGCACCACCGACTGCGCCACCGTCCTGGCGGCCGTCGCTATTTTCCAGGCGGTGTTTGCTGCCGGGCTCGTCGGCATCACGCACCTTGGAACTGCGGGCGTAACCGGGGATGCGCAGGTCATTGAACTGGCGGCTGTTGGCATCCAGGTGCAGGGCGAAGGCCCCGTTGCCGGCCTCCAGCTTGCCGGCGCTGCTGCGGGTGGTGTCGGCACCGCCGTAGCGCAGTTCGCCGGCACCGTGAATGCCCTCAATGGGCGCGTCCGGGATGCGGTTGTCGAAAGTATTGACCACGCCGCCAATGGCATTGCCGCCGTAAAGCAGGGCGGCCGGGCCACGGACGATCTCGACACGTTCGACGGTAACCGGGTCCAGTGGCACGGCGTGATCATAGGACAGTGACGAGGCATCCAGGGCGCCAACACCATTGCGCAGGATGCGAATACGGTCGCCATCCAGGCCGCGGATTACCGGGCGGCTGGCGCCAGGGCCGAACCAGGTAGAGGCGACACCGGGCTGCTTGTTCAGGGTTTCACCGAGGCTGCCGTGCTGTTGCTGCAGCAGGTTGTCGCCTTCCAGCACGGTACTGGGCGCGGCCAGTTGGCGATTGCCCAAGGGGTTGGCGGTGATGACCTGGGGTTCGAGTTCCACGGCCTGGCTGGGTGATGCAGCCAGCCAGAGCGCAACGGCGAGGGGGGAGAGGCGAAGCGGTGTGTACAGCATGGGGATGGGGCGTTCCTTGGCAGATGCTTTTGTAATGTTACAACATAACATCTTTATTTCATCACAGAGGTTTTGCACCTGGCCAGCGGTTTTTCTGTCGACTCGACTGATCCCTCCCGCCACTACACTCGTGTAAGGTGCGCATCTTTCCTACGGAGCACAGCATGAGCACGGCCCAACACAACGCGTTGCACGGCAAGACCCTTGAACAGATCCTCACCGAGCTGGTGGCGCACTACCAATGGCAGGGCCTGGCCGAGCGCATCGATGTGCGCTGCTTCAAAAGCAACCCGACCATCAAGTCGAGCCTGACTTTCCTGCGCAAAACGCCGTGGGCGCGAGAAAAGGTTGAGCAGCTGTACGTGAAGCTGCAGCGCCAGGCCTGATATGCCGCGCCGCCCCTGGCTGACTGGCATGGCTGTGTTGGGCTGGTTCGGCCTGACCGTGCAGGTGTACCTGGTGTTGCTGGCGCGTTGGCAGGAACAGGCCAGCCTGATTGGCGGGCTGATCAATGTGTTCGGCTACTTCACCGTACTGACCAATACCCTGGTGGCAACGGCGCTCAGTTATGCCGCGTTTGGCCGGGAAGGCCGTGGCAAACGCTTTTTCCTGTCGCCGTCGGTGAGCTCCGCAGTGGCTGCCAGCATCGTGCTGGTGGCGTTGGCCTATAGCGTGTTGCTACGCCACTTGTGGCAGCCGCAGGGCTGGCAATGGCTGGCGGATGAATTGCTGCACGATGTGATGCCGGTGCTGTATGCCTTGTACTGGTGGTACGAAGTGCCCAAAGGCAGGCTGCGGCTATGGCACCTGGCGGTTTGGACGGTGTACCCGACGGTGTACTTCGGCTATGCGCTGTGGCGGGGGAGCGAGATTGGCGTGTATGCCTACCCGTTCATCGATGTGGCGAGCCTGGGGTATGGGCAGGTGATACTCAATGCCCTGGGGGTGCTGGCGGGGTTCTGGGGGATTGGGCTGGTGATGCTGGGGCTGGACCGGTGGCGTGGGGTACGCAGGCTTGCTTAGTCTGTTCCAGCCTCTTCGCGGGTAAACCCGCTCCCACAGGAATACCACAGTCTCCAAGGCCTGTGATTTTCCTGTGGGAGCGGGTTTACCCGCGAAGGGGCCGGGACAGGCTGAAAACAATCACTCGTCGTCCGCGGTCCCGTCGGCACGCCAGTAGGCCGCCGCTTTCAGCGCATCTTCCGGCACCCCTTTCTCCAGCAACAGCGCCTTAGCCTGGCGGGTGAGTGCCTTTTCCAGCGCCACCCAGCCGTACAAGCGGCCTTGCGGCAAAGTCAGGTTCTGCACCAGTGCCAGCAAGTCTTCCTGTTGGCGGCGTACCCAGATCACTTCCACCTGGGCCTTGCTCGGCAGCGCCTGACGTTCTTGTTCGTCTTCGATCTGGATCACCGCCAGCACCTGGCGCCCTGCAGGCAATTCCTCCAGCCGCCGGCCAATCGCCGGGATGGCGGTTTCGTCACCGATCAGCAGGTAGCTGTCGAAAATGTCCGGCACCACCATCGACGCTCGCGGCCCGGCGATATCCAGGGTTTGCCCTGGCGCGGCCTGGGCGGCCCAGGTGGAGGCTGGGCCATCGCCGTGCAGCACGAAGTCGATGTCCAGCTCGTTGGCCACCAGGTCGATACGCCGTGGCGTGTATTCGCGCATGGTCGGCCGTGCGCCACCGGCCTTGGCCACGTTACCGGCTATGTTACGAGCCTCGATGGCCTGCTGTTGCTCGGGCGTTTCGGCAAACAGCAGCTTGATATGGTCGTCGCTGCCTACGCTGGTAAAACCTTGTAGCTCGGCGCCGCCGAGGGTGATGCGGCGCATGCGCGGGGTCAGCTCGGTAACCCGCAGCACCTGCAGGCGGCGTTGGCGGATCTCGTGGTTGACGCGGTGAATGGTGTTACTCATGGGGAGCCTCCCTGACAAGTTCGGCAGGCCCGGATGCGATGGCCTTGGCCGTGTGGTTGAGCAGTTCACGAACCCGTTCGATTTCTTCCGGTGTCCAGCGACCGCTGTGCATGTGCAGTGCGTGGCGCAGGTTGCCGACCGCCTCATGAATCTCTGGTGGGCGGTCGTGGCCACGCAGGGCACGCTTGCTGACCTCGATGCGCATGCGCACGCCGTCCAGGGCGACGGCCTGTTCGGCCAAGGCGGCGCGGCCGGCATCGGTAATGACATAGAGGCGTTTGCTGCCCTGCACCTGGCCACTGATCAGTTCGGCTTCCTCAAGGAAGTTGAGGGTGGGGTAGATCACCCCTGGGCTGGGGCTGTAGCTACCGTCGAACAGGTTTTCGATCTTGCGGATCAGGTCGTAGCCGTGGCCGGGTTGCTCGGCGAGCAGGTCCAGCATCAGCAGCTTGAGGTCACCGGGGGCGAAAACGCGTGGGCCGCGCTCGCCACGGCCGGGGCGCCGCTCGAAGGGGTCATGGGGGGTGTGTTCGCGCATGGGGATAGGGCTCCGTCGTTTGCGATATATCGTAAGATATTACTCAAGATATATCTAAAGACAAGCCCTTAATTGCAGATGATTATCATCTAGTTGATCGATGCATCCTCTTGTGGCGTGGCGGAGTGCACCGCCACCTGCGGCGGTTTGCACTCGTTCGGATTGCCTGGCTGCAGGTACGGCATGAGGATCGGTGCCATTCCCTTGAGCACCTGCACTGGCAGCGCCGAGGTGAACTTGAACGCTTCCGCCGTGCGTCCCGGTACGAACGCGGTCAAGGTGCCGAAGTGGTTGTCGCCCAGGAAGAACACGAAAGTGGCGGTACGGTTCAACGAGCGCGAGCCGATCAGCCGGCCGCCAGCGCCAAAGCTTTCGATACGGTTGTCACCGGTACCGGTCTTGCCGCCCATCACCAGTGGCGTACCGTCCTGCAGCTTGAAGCTGCCGGAAATGCGCCGTGCGGTGCCCGCATCCACCACCTGCGACATGGCGCCTTTGAGGGCGCGCGCCACCTCGACCGGCAAAATGCGCACGCCTCGGTCCGGGTCGCTGACTAGCTTGGTCTCGTAAGGCGTATTAGCGGCAAAGTGCAGGGTGTCGATGCGCAAGGTCGGCAGGCGCACACCGTCGTTCTGGATGATGCCTACCAGTTCAGAGAGGGCGGCGGGGCGGTCGCCCGAGCTGCCAATGGCGGTGGCCAGCGAGGGTACCAGGTGGTCGAATGGATAGCCCACGCGCTTCCAGCGCTGGTGGATGTCGAGGAAAGCTTCGATCTCGACCATGGTGCGGATGCGGCTGTCACGGGCGCCCTGATGGCGGCTCTTGAACAGCCAGCCGTACACCTCCTGGCGCTCGAAGCGGCTGGCGTTGACCATCTCGGTCAGTGTCGAACTCGGGTTCTTCAGCAGGTAGCCGAGCAGCCACAGATCCAGCGGGTGGACCTTGGCGATATAGCCCTGGTCAGGCAGGTCGTACTTGCCTGGGCCATAGGCGTCGTACATCTCCGACAGGCGGCCATCGGTCAGCTTGCCGAGGACGATCTTGTCACCCTTGAGGTGGGCACGGACAAAGGCGTTGAAGGTTTCCTGACCGGCCTCGGGGAACAGGTAGCGGTGCACCGCCGCCAGCCGTTGCGGGGTCACGCGCATGCTGTCGAGGAAGGTATCCAGGCGCTGCTGTGAGGTCTTGCGCTGGTATTTCTTCCAGAAGCGCATCAGGTAATTGGTGCCTTCCTTGTCGGCGAAACGGGCCAGGTACTCCTGGCGGCGAGGGTCGGAGTCGTCCTTGAGCAGCGGCACCCGGTTGAAGGGCTGCTGGTAGGTCACGTAGCGCACCAGGTCGCGCATCAGGCGGATGAACGGCAGGTTGATCGACTCGCGCAACGCGTCCTTGAGCGTTGGGTTACGGTTGTTGTCTTCCTTGCGGAAGTTGTTGAACACATGCATCCCGCCGCCAGTGAAGAAGGCTTCGCCAGTGTTGGCTGAGTACTTGCGCTCCAGCGCGGCATCGAGCATGGCGTCCAGGCTCTGGTTCTTGCTGTTCTGCCCCAGCCATTCCAGCGACCATTGGGTAATGCGGTCCAGCTCTGCCACTTCCACTTTCTTCAGCTCGGCGGCGGGCTTGCCGGCGTACTTGTCATGCAGCTCGGCGATGATCTCCAGGTAAGTGGTGAGCACCCGCAGCTTGGCGGTGGAGCCCAGCTCCAGCTTGCTGCCTTCGTTGATATCGAAAGGTTGGTCGGTGCTGTCGGTCTGCACCCGCACCCGCGAGCCGTCGGCGGTACGCTCGAACAAGGTGAAGCTGTAGCTCACCTGGTCGGTGGTCTTGGAAGTCAGCAGGCGTTCGCCGATCAGGCCCATCTGCGCAGCGAACTCAGGGTCGGCGAGGTTTTTCAGGTACTGGCTGACCTGCAACTGCAGGTCGGCCTGCAAAGTACTGGTGGCCGACACGTCAAGGCGGTCGAGGTCGTACAGCGGGCGGTTGAGCATGGCCGCCAGGCGGTTGCGCGCCAGGCTGATGCCCTTGTTGGTGACGATCGGCACGATGGTCGGTTGCGCCACCCAGTCGCGGTACACGGCCTTGCTGGCCAGCGCGGCATCGGCCAGTGGCTGCTCAATCACCTTGTTGGCGGCGAGCACACGGATGTGGGAGTCGGTGAGGTCAGCCAACTCGACCCTGCCCTTGGAGAGGTAGTGCGAAGGCCGGCGCTGGGCAATCATCAATGACAGCACCTGGCGCAGGGCCAGGCCGCGCACGGCCATGCTTTCGGGGTCGCTGGCGGTGGAGTTCAGGGCCTGGTTGACCTGGTCGAAGTCGGCGCCGTACCACACCCGCAAGCCTTCGGCCATGCCATGCACTTCGCCGTGCCCAGGCACGGCAGACAGCGGCACACTGTTAAGGTAGTCACGCACGATACGCTGGCGCGCTTCGGTGGTGTCGGGGCCGCCTTGGTAGGCACGTACGCTGGCGGAGATCATCTGGCGGATCTTTTCGGCACCCGACACGGTCAGGCCATCTGGTGAGTGGCGGTATTTCTCCAGCTGCGTGGCCAGGGTGCTGCCACCGGCGGACTGGCCGGGCAGGGCCAGGTATTTGGCCACCTGGCTATAGGCGGCCTTGGCGAAACGCGGCCAGTCCACCGCCGGGTTGTTGCGCGGGTCCTTGGTATCCAGCAGGTCGCGGTTCTCGATGAACAGCAGGCTGTTGACCATCACCGGTGGGATCGCGGCAAAGTCCGGGTACAAGTGCTGCGGGTAGTTGTACTGGTACAGCGTGTCGCCGCGGCAGTCGGTGATCGACAAACCGGCCTGGATCTTCTCGATATAGGGGGCGAACAGCCCATGATCGACATAGTTCATCAGTGCGGGTGAAAACTTCACCTGCTCGCTGATCAGGTAATCGCGCTTGAGCAGGCGCGGCAGGAACTCGCCCAGGGCGCTGTAGCCCAGGCGTTTGTCGAACGGCCCATCACCGGGGTAGACAATGGCATCGCTGGGGCCGGGCTGCAGCGAGTAGGTCAGCGTACCAGCCAGTTTGCTGAATTCTCGCGATTGCAGTTCGGATGTGCGGAACTCGTCATACGCGGCGAAGCCGATAGCCACCAGTGCCACCAGCAGGATCAGCAAGATCAGCCGCCACCAAAGCCGACGATGACGAGGTGACTTGGGTTGTGGCGTCTCGGCCGGAGGTATTTCGGGTGCTTCCGTTCTGGTTGGTTCCGATTGCCACAGTGCGCCCATAGTCTTCTATCCGGCCAGGTGTTTTCGTCTTGCTTGTCTGAAGCTTAGACGTTGAGCGGATGAGGTGAAAAATTTGTAGGAAGTGAAGAAAAGTGGCGTAGGGCTATGCGGCTTTGGTGTCGGTTTCTTCATACGGCAATGTTGCTATGGTGCCGGGGCGATTTTTAGGGCCGCTGCGCGCCCCATCGCGAACGAGGCCGCGCCTACAAGAGTGCGCAGTCCCTTGCAGGAGTGGCCTTGTATCGCGAAAAGGCTGTATGGCAGCCCCAGAAAACTCGCTGATTTTTCCTGTATATACAGCGAAAATCCCTACGTCGAGCTTCCTATACTGCTCGCCCCCTTCGCCCTGCCGGGCGCTCTAGTCCGGCACACGGGCCGGCCCACAAGGCCAGCCTGGCAAGCCAACGCCACGCCTATCGGCATGGTCGATGCTGCACGAAGGTCAAATCCAATAACAAAATGAGGTTGTATTGCTATGCCAGTTGGCAACCATCCTGCCCACGGCCAGGCCACCGAAGGCGGCCCGCTCAAGCGTGAACTGGGCGAACGGCACATCCGCCTGATGGCGCTGGGCGCCTGTATCGGTGTCGGTCTCTTCCTGGGGTCGGCCAAGGCCATCGAAATGGCCGGCCCGGCCATCATGCTGTCCTACATCATCGGCGGCCTGGCCATCCTGGTGATCATGCGCGCCCTTGGCGAAATGGCCGTGCACAACCCTGTCGCCGGCTCCTTCAGCCGCTATGCCCAGGACTACCTCGGCCCGCTGGCGGGCTTCCTTACCGGCTGGAACTACTGGTTCCTGTGGCTGGTGACCTGTGTCGCCGAAATCACCGCAGTGGCCATCTACATGGGCATCTGGTTCCCCGACGTCCCCCGCTGGATCTGGGCCCTGGCGGCGCTGGGCAGCATGGGCGCGGTCAACCTGGTGGCGGTAAAGGCCTTTGGTGAATTCGAGTTCTGGTTCGCCCTGATCAAGATCGTCACCATTATCGCCATGGTCCTCGGCGGCATCGGCATCATCGCCTTTGGCTTCGGCAATGACGGCGTGGCAGTGGGTATCTCCAACCTGTGGAGCAACGGCGGCTTCATGCCCAATGGTGTGACTGGCGTGCTGATGTCGCTGCAGATGGTGATGTTCGCCTACCTGGGCGTGGAAATGATCGGTCTGACCGCCGGTGAAGCACGCAACCCGCAAAAGACCATTCCACAAGCCATCGGCTCGGTGTTCTGGCGCATCCTGCTGTTCTACGTCGGTGCGCTGTTCGTGATCCTGTCGATCTACCCGTGGAACGAAATCGGCAGCCAGGGCAGCCCATTCGTCATGACCTTCGAGCGCCTCGGCATCAAGACTGCCGCTGGCATCATCAACTTCGTGGTTATCACTGCGGCACTGTCGTCGTGCAATGGCGGCATCTTCAGCACCGGGCGCATGCTCTACAGCCTGGCGCAGAACGGCCAGGCCCCGGCGGCTTTCGCCCGTACCTCGAAGAACGGCGTGCCGCGCAATGCGTTGCTGCTGTCGATCGGCGCGCTGCTGCTGGGCGTGCTGGCCAACTATCTGGTACCTGAGAAGGTTTTCGTCTGGGTGACTTCGATCGCCACATTCGGCGCGATCTGGACCTGGGTGATGATCCTGCTGGCGCAGCTGAAGTTCCGTGCCGGCCTTACCACTGCTGAGCGCAAGGCTCTGAAGTACCGCATGTGGCTGTGGCCGCTGAGCTCGTACCTGGCACTGGCATTCCTGGTGCTGGTGGTCGGTTTGATGGCGTACTTCGAGGATACCCGCGTGGCGCTGTACATTGGCCCGGCGTTCCTGGTGCTGCTGACAGTGCTGTACTACACGTTCCGCCTGGCGCCGAAAGAAGCGCAGGGTGTGGCCAGTACCGCGTCCTGATCTGAGTTAGCCGGGGCCGCCTTGCGGCCCTATCGCGACGCAAGGCCGCTCCCACAGATGACCGCGATCCATTCGACTGATGCGGTCCCCTGTGGGAGCGGCCTTGTGTCGCTATCAGGCCGCCACTTCGCTATTGGGCTCAAAGCTGTCCGCCCGCGCCAGTTGCCACATGCGCGAATAGAACTGGCCATTCACCTCGCCGGCCAGCAACTCCCCCGGCTTCAAGAACACATGCATCTGCGAGAACAGCTTGATCTCGGTGGCAGACACGCGCCGCACAAGGTGCTTGGCCTCCAGCTGTGCCGGGTGTTCCAGGCCCGCTGCCGCGAGCATTTCGGCCAGGGCGCGCAAGGTGTTGTGATGGAAGTTCTGCACCCGCTGGGCCTTGTCCGGCACCACCAGGGCGCGCTGACGTAGCGGGTCTTGCGTGGCCACGCCAGTCGGGCACTTGTTGGTGTGGCAGCTTTGCGACTGGATGCAGCCGATGGCAAACATGAAGCCGCGCGCCGAGTTGGCCCAGTCGGCACCAATGGCCAGTACGCTGGCGATGTCGAAGGCGCTGACAATCTTGCCGCTGGCGCCCAGCTTGATCTTGTCGCGCAGGTTCAGGCCGACCAGGGTGTTGTGCACGAACAGCAGGCCTTCGCGCAGCGGCACGCCGATATGGTCGGTGAACTCCACTGGCGCCGCACCAGTGCCGCCTTCCTTGCCGTCTACGACGATGAAGTCGGGGAGGATGCCGGTTTCCAGCATGGCCTTGGCGATGCCCATGAACTCCCACGGGTGGCCCAGGCAGAACTTGAAGCCCACCGGTTTGCCACCCGACAGCTCACGCAGCTGGGCGATGAACTGCATCATTTCGATAGGGGTAGAGAAAGCGCTGTGGCGCGACGGCGAGATGCAGTCTTCGCCCATCAGCACGCCACGTGTTTCGGCAATTTCCTGGGTGACCTTGTGCTTGGGCAGGATGCCGCCATGGCCGGGTTTGGCGCCTTGGCTCATCTTGATCTCGATCATCCGCACCTGCGGGCTGCGTGCCTGGGCGGCGAAGCGTTCGGGGTCGAAGCGCCCGTCTGGCGTGCGGCAGCCGAAGTAGCCGCTGCCCAACTCCCACACCAGGTCGCCTCCATGCTCACGGTGATAGGGGCTGATGCTGCCTTCGCCGGTGTCATGGTGGAAATTGCCCAGCTTGGCGCCCTGGTTGAGGGCGCGAATGGCATTGGCACTGAGCGAACCAAAGCTCATCGCCGATATGTTGAAGATTGATGCGGAGTACGGCTGGCTGCACTGCGGCCCGCCGACGCTGACCCGGAAGCTGGCCGGGTCAGCCAGTGGTGCCGGACGCATGGAGTGGCCGATGAACTCGAAGCCGGACTCGTACACGTCGATGAGGGTGCCAAAGGGTTTGTCCGATGCTTCGTTCTTTGCCCGTGCATACACCAGCGAGCGCTGCGCGCGGGAGAACGGCAGGGCATCGCTGTCGGACTCCAGCAGGTACTGGCGGATTTCCGGGCGAATGGCCTCGACCAAGTAGCGGATGTTGCCCAGGATCGGGTAGTTGCGGCGTACCGCGTGGCGTTGCTGCAGCAGGTCGAACAGGCCGATCAGGCTGAGGATGGCGGTGGTCAGGGTGAACGGCCACAACCATTCGTGGTGGGTGAAGGGCAGGCTCGCCAGGGTGAACAACACACAGGCGGCGAAGAAGGCATAGCGGCTGAGAAGTGACAGGCTCATACAGGGTCCTTGCGATGGCGCGGTCAGGCTCAGGGCCTGGGGGCAAACCCCGACCATAGCCAAGTTGCAGGTTGCTGCAAAATAAAATCGGGGTAGCGAAAATCATTCTCGCCAAGTTCTGATAGCTCTGTGGGAGCTGGCTTGCCGACGATAGGGTCGGTACAGCAAAAGTGTTCAGTGCGTGTCGCGCAGCAGTTTCTGCCGCCAGTTTTCCTGCTCTTGTGCCGGCGCTTCGAGCAGAAACGCGTAACGCCCGGCCACCCGCACTGCCACCGGGACCCCATCGCGGTACAGCAGGCGGTTACCGGTCACCGCCGGCACCTTCGCCCCCGGCAGCAACGAGCCGATCAGGTTCAGCGGGTCACTGGCACTGATCACCACCAGTGCCCCATCCGGCTCGCGCCGACGCACCTGCCGCAGCAACCCCACCGCCTCTGGCAAGGCGAACTGCTCACCGGCCAGCCCGGCAATGAAGCGCCCGCCACGAATCTCGCCACGTGCCTCCAGCCGGTGATAGCAGCGCAACAGTTCACGCCATGGCGGCAGCACATCACTCTCGCGTTCCAGCAGCCGCCAGCAAACCACGCCATAGCGCCGTAGCAGGGCCCGGGCGATGTGTTCCAGGCGCTGGCTCTCATCCACGGTACCCCTGCGTAGCAATGCCCAGCGCCCCGCATGGGACATGCTGCTGCTCAGCGGGGGGTGGCCGCGTCGGCTACTGCGTGACACGCGTTTCGCCGCCGGGGTGATCAGGCTGCGCAGGCCGGTAAAGCTGTCGGCACCTGCAAGGCCGGCCCCTACCAGCTCCTGCAGTGCTGTTTCCAGCTCGCTGGGCAGCAGGTGCGCATCTTGGGTCAGTTCGTCAAAGAACAGCGCGCCATGTGCCTGCAGTACCTCGTGCACGCGTCGTGCCCGCGCACCTAGGCTGTCCAGGGATGGCGCGGGGGCAAGGCTGCGCCACAGGCTCAGGTGCTCGCGTGGCAGCAGCACCAGCGGCGTGCTCGCCAAGGTATTGCTCGATACGGTCGCGGCCAGCCGGCTCCAGGCGAATTGCCCACTGCGGCAGGCATCGTCAAGCCAATGCGGGCTGTAGTCGTTGATCCGCGCCGGTAGCAGTTCGGCCTCCCAGGCCCCGGCCGCACTGGGAAAACCTTGCAACTGGCTGAGCACCTCGGCCACGGCTTGCGGGCCGCGCAGGCGCGTGTCGCTGGCAAGGTGCTGCCAGTCGAACAGAAAGCGCATGTAGTCCTGCAGGCTGACCGGTTCGATCTCGCGGCGCAGGCGTTTGACCGTGTAGCGGTGGATGCGCGCCAGCAAATGGCGCTCGCACCATTGCAGTTCGGTTGCATCGGGGCTGAAATGCCCGCGCAGCACATAGCCTTCGGCTTCCAGGCGGGCCAAGGCTTGTTCGATGGCCGGCAGCGGCTTGCCAAGCGGTGCTGCAATCTGTGACGCGGTTACTGGGCCGTGGCCACTCAGGCGGGCGCGCAACAGTTCGCTCAGCGCAAGGTCCGGGTCGACGGCCTGATCGAAGCCCGGCAGTACCTGCAGCGCAGGTTCCAGCCGAGCACCGGGATACAGCACCAGCAGCAGGTTCAACCGCTCACGCGCCAGCCACTGTTGTTCATCGACCAGGCGCAAGGCCCGCCCAGCCTTGGCCAATTGCCGAAGCAGCAGGGCCCAGCTGGCGTTGCCCTGTACTTCGTCCTGGCTGATGATGCCAAGCCCCATCAACGCCTCGTGCATTTCGTCGGCATTTGCGGGCTGCGGCCAGGCCTCGGCTGCGACTGCGGCGATGGCATCAGCATCCAGCGCGCCAAGGTCATCGCCACTGTTCACCTCGCTCCAGCGCCGGTTGAGCACGGCTTGGGTGCGCCGTTCTTCCAGCGGGGCATCGTCCAGGAAAGTGTACGGTCTGGCATTGAGAATCGCCGAAGCCAGCGGCGAAGGGGCGGGCAGGTCCCGGCACAGCAGGCGCACTGCGCCGCTTTCCATGCGCCGCAACAGCGCCAGCCAGCCTTCGCTGTCCATGGCCTCGTGCAGGCAGTCGTCAAGGGTTTGTTCGACCAGCGGGTGGTCGGGGATCTGCCGCTCGCCAACGATGTTTTCCAGGCAGGCGATCTGGTCGGGGAATACGGCGGCAATCAGGTCTTCGCTTTTCATCCGCTGGATCTGTGGCGGCACCTTGCGCCCGCCTACAAAGCGCGGCAGGGCCATGGCCACGCCGGCGTTCCAGCGCCAGCGCACGCCAAACAGCGGGGCATCGAGCAGGGCCTGGATAAGGATCTGCTCGGCGCTGCGGCTGTTCAGGTAGCGCCACACCTCATCGAGCGCGAAGCTATGGCTGGTCGATAGCGACAGCACGATAGCATCTTCGCTGGCCGCAGCCTGCAACTCGAAGTTGAAGGTGCGGCAAAAGCGCTTGCGCAGGGCCAGGCCCCAGGCACGGTTGATGCGGCTGCCGTAGGGCGAGTGGATGATCAACTGGGTGCCGCCAGACTCATCGAAAAAGCGCTCCATCACCAATGTGTCTTGCGAGGGCAGGGCGCCGAGCACATCGCGGGTGCGGGCCAGGTAGTCGAGCAACTGGCCGGCGCTGTCTTCGCCCAGTTCAAAAGTACCCTGCAACCACGCCAGCACCTCAGCCATGTTGCCGCTGGCAAGCGCCAGTTGCTGGTCGATCTGCGCCTGCAACCGGGCCACGGCGGCAGACAACTCGTCGCTGCGCCCCGGTGCTTCACCCAGCCAGAACGGGATGGTCGGCGGCAGGCCTTGGGCGTCTTCCACCCGTACCCGCCCGGGTTCGACCCGCAGGATGCGATAGGAGGCGTTGCCCAGCTGGAAGATATCGCCGGTGATGCTCTCCACGGCAAAGTCTTCATTGACGCTGCCAATGTTCAGCGCCTGTGGTTCCAGCAACACGGCGTAGTCGGCATTGTCGGGGATCGTGCCGCCGCTGGTCAGCGCCGTCAGCTGGCTGCCACGGCGGCCGCGCAAGCTAGCGCTCACCGCATCGCGGTGCAGGTAGGCGCTGCGCACGCCCTGGCGGCCGTTGAAGCCCTCGGCAAGCATGCGCAGCAGGGCCTGGTAGTGTTGCTGATCCAGTTCTGCGTAGGGCGTGGCCTGGCGCAGGCAGTCGAACAGGGCCTGTTCGTGCCAGGGCTGGTTGCTGGCTTCGGCAACGATCTGCTGGGCCAGCACGTCCAGCGGCGCCCGGGGGATGTGCAACTCGTCCAGCTCGCCCCGGCGCACGCAGTCGAGCAGGGCCACGCATTCGATCAGCTCGTCGCGAGAGGTGGGGAACACGCGGCCTTTGGGCACGCCATCGACCTGATGGCCGGCGCGGCCAACACGTTGCAGCAAGGCCGCGATCGAACCCGGCGAGGCGATCTGGCAGACCAGTTCGATATCGCCGATGTCGATACCCAGCTCCAGTGACGCGGTGGCTACCAGCACCTGTAATTGGCCGTTCTTCAGGCGTTGTTCGGCATCCAGGCGCAGCTCCTTGGCCAGGCTGCCATGGTGCGCAGCGACTGCTTCCTTGCCCAGCCGATCACTGAGGTGGCGGGTGATGCGCTCGGCCAGCCGCCGGGTGTTGACGAACACCAGGGTGGTGCGGTGTTCGCGGGCCAGGGTGGCCAGGCGGTCGTAGACCAGCCCCCAGACGTCGGTGGCCATGACGGCGCCCAGCGGCGCTGGCGGCACTTCGATAGCCAGGTCGCGCTGGCGCGCATGGCCGACATCGACAATGGCGCAGGGGCGCTCGGTACCGACCAGAAACTGCGCCACCCGCTCGACCGGGCGTTGCGTGGCGGACAGGCCGATGCGCCGCAGGGGCTGGCTGCACAAGGCTTGCAGGCGCTCCAGGGTCAGTGCCAGATGGGCACCGCGCTTGTTACCGGCCAGGGCATGGATCTCGTCGACGATCACCGTGTGCACATTGGCCAGGCCTTCACGGCCAGAAGCCGAGCCCATCAGCACGTAAAGCGATTCGGGCGTGGTGACCAGAATGTGCGGGGCCAGCTTGCGCATGGCGGCACGTTCCTTTTGCGGCGTGTCGCCGGTGCGCACGGCTGTGGTGATGCGCGGGGCATTCAGGCCCTGCTCTACGAGGGCCTGGCTGATGCCTTCCAGTGGGGTCTGCAGGTTCAGGCGGATATCGTTGGACAGGGCCTTCAGCGGGGAAACGTAGATCACCTGGGTTTGCGCGGGCAGCACGCCCTGGTGATCCAGGCCGGCGCGGAACAGTTCGTCGAGCACGGCCAGGAACGCGCTGAGGGTCTTGCCTGAGCCGGTCGGCGCGGCCAGCAGCATGGATTGCCCGGCGTGGATCAACGGCCAGGCCTGGGCCTGGGCATCGGTGACCGTGGCGAAATGGCGACGGAACCAGGTGCGTACGGCAGGGTGGAACAGCTCGAGCACCGGGTGGTGTTTGGCGGGCAGGTTCATGTTTTGGTTATGGCGGGTGCGGGGCGGGTTGGCAAGGGGCCGTTCGTCTGGCGGGCCAGCGATTCCTGTGCCGGCCTTGTCAGGCCAATGACCCCCATGGGATCCTCCCCGGCCATTGTTTGCCGCGAGCCCACCCATGCCCAACACTATCCACATCGCCGCCGCCCTGCTGATCGACCCTCAGGGCCGTACGTTGCTGGTGCGCAAGCGTGGCACCGAGGCCTTCATGCAGCCAGGCGGCAAGATCGATGCCGGTGAAACGCCAGTGCAGGCACTGGTGCGCGAGCTGCACGAGGAGCTGGGCCTGCACATCGACCCGGCCCATGCCGTGCACCTGGGCCAGTTCAGTGCCCCTGCCGCTAACGAACCCGGCTTCGAAGTGCAAGCCGAGCTGTTCCGCGTCGACAGCGCTGCTGCTGTGGTCCCGGCTGCGGAGATCGAAGAAGTGGTATGGCTGGCCGCAGATCAGGCGCCGAGCATGCTACTGGCGCCGCTGACCCGCGACCTGATCCTGCCGCTGTACCGCCAGGCGCTCAACGCACCGCGCTGACGCCATCAAGGGTGGCGAACGAGGTGTCCTTGGCGGTCAGCAAAAAGTCGCGCATGTACGGCGCATCGAGCATGTCGGTGCGCACCGCAGCATAAAGCGTGGCAAACAGGCCTTTTTCCCCCAGGCGCTTGCCCTTCACATAGCCGCGCGAGCTGTACTCGTGCAGCGCCCAGTGCGGCATGCCGCACACGCCACGGCCGCTGGCCACCAACTGCATCATCATCACCGTCAGCTCCGAGGTGCGCACGGCGGCCGGCTCGATATCGGCCGGCTCCAGGAAGCGGGTGAAGATGTCCAGGCGGTCGCGCTCCACCGGGTAGGTGATCAGCGTCTGGTCGAGCAGGTCCTGCGGCACGATGTAGGGCTTGCTGGCCAGTGGGTGCTGGTTGGCCACGGCCAGCATCGCCTCGTAGGTGAACAGCGGCACATAGGTGATGCCTGCCAGGTCCACCGGGTCGGAGGTTACCACCAGGTCCAGGTCGCCACGGGCCAGGGCTGGCAGCGGGGCGAAGGCAAAGCCGGAGGCCAGGTCCAGCTCCACTTCCGGCCAGGCATCACGGAACTGGTCGATGGTCGGCATCAGCCACTGGAAGCAGCTGTGGCATTCGATGGCCATGTGCAGGCGCCCGGCGGTGCCACCGGCCAGGCGCGCAATGTCACGCTCGGCACCGCGCAACAGCGGCAGGGTGGCGTCGGCCAGTTGCAGCAGGCGCAGCCCAGCGCTGGTAAAGCGGATCGGCTTGGTCTTGCGTACGAACAACGGCAGGCCCAGGCGCTCTTCCAGCTCCTTGAACTGGTGCGACAGCGCCGACTGGGTCAGGTGCAGGCGCTCGGCGGCCTCAACCAGGCTGTCGGCCTCGCGCAAGGCATGAAGGGTTTTCAGGTGACGGATCTCCAGCACAGCTGACTCCGGGGTGTGGATTTAAGGAAACAGGGAATGAATTGAGTTTCCCTCATGTTGCTGCGCCTGTCGACTGGGCGTTCGGCCGCACCGTCTGGCGGCAGTCATCAAACTGTCACCGAACTGTGGCAGCGCGCCCGAACAGAATTCATCAGACTCGCGCTCTACTGGGGATCTGCATTCTGGTGTTTCTTTCATGCGGGCTTTTTGGCTTTTTCTTATCTTTCTATTCAGCGTACCTGCGAGTTTCGCCGAACAGCGATGTGACGCCCACGTACCGGTGCAGCGCGCCGAACTGGGCGCGCTCAGCCTGGTGTACCAGAGCGTTGGTGCGCCGCGCGACCCAGCCTTGCTGCTGGTCATGGGCCTGGGTGGGCAACTGATCCACTGGCCGGATGATGTGGTCGAGGCATTGTGCCGCCAGGGCTTTCGAGTGATTCGCTATGACAACCGCGATGTCGGCCTGTCACGCTGGAACCAGGTGCCGCCGTCGGCCAACCTGACGGTCGAGTTGCTGCGCTACAAGCTGGGCCTGCCGGTGGCTGCGCCTTATACGCTGACTGATATGGCAGACGACGGCTTGCGCCTGATGGACGCCTTGGGTGTGCGCCAGTTTCATGTATTGGGCGTGAGCATGGGCGGCATGATTGCCCAGCATCTGGCGGCCATGGCGCCCGAGCGCGTGCGTAGCCTTACGCTGGTGATGTCCAGTTCAGGGGCGGCGGGGCTACCGGCACCAGACCCGGCGCTGGTGCAGTTGCTGGCCCGGCGCAGTGCACCGAACCGTGAAGTGGCGATCGAGCAGCAGGCCGACCTGCTGGCGGCCCTGGGCAGCCCCGAAGTACGTGACGACCGTGCAGTGTTGCTGCAGCAGGCGGCCGTGGCCTATGACCGGGCGTTCAACCCGGACGGGGCCAAGCGCCAGATCATGGCGATACTGGCCGAGCCGAGCCGGGTCGAACTACTCAATCAATTGCGGGTGCCGACCTTGGTGGTGCATGGCACGGCTGACCCGTTGTTGCCGGTGATGCACGGTGTGCATCTGGCGGCGCACATCCAGGGCAGCCAACTGCGCTTGATTCCGGGGTTGGCGCACCGCTTCCAGGAACGGTTCAAGGCGCCGTTGCTGGGGGCGGTGTTGCCTTACCTGCAGGCGCATCGGCAGGATGTCACGCATATTGCCGGGCTTTGAACCGAAGGCAGGCGCGCTCCCACAGGGGTAGCACACGCTTCCAGGCTAGTGCATCCGCACCCACAAGGTCACCAGCACGGTAGCGGCCATCAGCCAGGCCACCGTGGCCAGCGCCAGCGACGCTTCCAGGCGCATACGGTCGACCAGTACATACAAAGTCGCCAGGTACACGAAGTACGGAATGATCGACCACATGCCGAACAAAATGGTGGTCTTCAGGTCGGCAATGCTGCGCCCCTTGCCGACGATGTAGTGGGCGATCAGGGCAAAGGTGGGGAACAGCGGCACCAGCCCGGCAATGTAGTAATTGCGCGTCTTCGACAGCACCGCCAGCAGCAGTACCACGCCAGCGCCCAGGGCCGCTTTGAATACCAGGTCCACGTTGTCTTTCCAGTTGGGGTTGAGTTCAGCCGAGGCCGTATTTCTTCACTTTGTCGAACAGCGTGGTCTTGGCCATGCCCAGCTCCTGGCTGGCCTGGCTCAGGTTGCCACCGGTGCGTTGCAGGGCATCGCTGAGCAAGTTGCGCTCGAACGCCTCCACCGCCTCGGCAAAGCCCAGGCCCTGGCTGGCGCCGCCGCTGGGGCCTTTCTTGAACGCTGGCAGGCCAAGCGCATAGCGTTCGGCCACGTTGCGCAATTCGCGCACGTTGCCCGGCCAGTCGTGCGCCATCAGGCGTGACAGCGTCTGGCTGTCCAGTGTCGGCGTTTCCCGGTCGAAACGCAGGGCCGACTGCTGCAGGAAGTGTTCGAACAGTTGCAGGATGTCTTCGCGGCGCTCGCGCAGTGGCGGTAGCTCCAGGGTTACCACGTTCAGCCGGTAATACAGGTCGCTGCGGAACTGGCCGCTTTGGCCCATGCTGTCGAGGTCGGCCTTGGTCGCGGCGATTACCCGGCAGTCCACAGGGATGCTCTGGTTCGAGCCCAGGCGTTCCAGGGTGCGCTCCTGCAGTACGCGTAACAGCTTGATCTGCAGGTTGATCGGCATGCTCTCCACTTCATCGAGGAACAGCGTGCCGCCATTGGCGTGCTCGATTTTGCCGATGCGGCGCTTGCCAGCGCCGGTGAAGGCGTTGGCCTCGTGGCCGAAAATCTCGCTTTCGAACAGGTTTTCCGGCAGCCCACCGCAGTTCAGCGCCACGAATGGCTGGCTCTGGCGGCGGCTGAAGTCGTGCAGGCAGCGGGCAACCAGCTCTTTGCCGGTGCCGGTCTCGCCTTCGATCAGTACGTTGGCCGAGGTATCGGCAACGTTGGCGATCAGTTCGCGCAGGTGTTCCATGGCGGGCGAGCGGCCAATGATGCGCCCCTCCAGGCTGCTCTGCTCAGCCAGCTGGCGGCGCAGAGCCACCACTTCGCGCGACAGCCCGCGCTGTTCCAGGGCGCGGCGCACCACGTCGACCAGGCGTTCTGGGGAGAACGGCTTTTCCATGAAGTCATAGGCGCCGTTGCGCATGGCACCGACTGCCATGTCGATATCGCCGTGGCCGGTGATCAGCACTACCGGCAGGCTGCGGTCACGGGCCTTGAGGCGGTTGAGCAGTTCCAGCCCATCGATGCCTGGCAGGCGGATATCGCTGACGACGATGCCGGCGAAATCGTCGCCGATGCGTTCCAGCGCTTGTTCGGCACTGCCTACGCCTTCGCAGGCGATGTCCTCCAGGGCCAACGCCTGCTGGCAGCCGAGCAGCACATGCGGGTCGTCTTCGACGATCAGGACGGTAAGAGGCGCTTGGTTCATGGGTGCTCTGCCGATTCGCTAGGGGGTGAGACCAGGGGCAGGGCCAGGACGAAGGCCGTGCCGCCAGTGGCGGGGTGCTCGACGTTGAGGCTGCCCTTGGCGGCGGCGGCAAGGCTCGCCGACAGGGTCAGGCCCAGGCCCAGGCCGTGTTCGCCCGGTTTGGTGGTGAAGAAAGGTTCGAACAGGTGCTTGCGCGCCTCGGCGTCGATGCCGTGGCCGTTGTCGCGCACCTGCAAACGGTACTTGTCGCCCTGCAGCTCGCCCTCCAGCCACAGCTCGGGCAGCGGTTGCGCGGCCATGGCGTCGAGGGCGTTGCCGATCAGGTTGACCAGAATCTGCTCCAGGCGGGTCTGGTCGATGGCCAGTTGCTGGTCCTCGAACTGGTGGTGCAACTGCAAATGGCAGGCGCTGATGCGGTTGGCCAGCACTTGCAGGGTAGCCTCCACCGCCTTGGCCAGCGAGGCCTGGCCGCTGTCGTCGCCGCGCCGGGCGAACGAACGCAGGCTGGCGGTGATGCGGCCCATGCGGTCGATCAGGTCGTTCATGGTGCGCAGGTTGGTACTGGCGGTTTCCAGTGCCCCGCGTTCGAGGAAGCGCACGGTGTTGCCAGACAAGGTACGCAGCGCGGCCAGTGGCTGGTTCAGCTCGTGGGCAATGCTGGTGGACATCTGCCCGATGGCGGCCAGCTTGCCGGCCTGCACCAGCTCGTCCTGGGCGTGGCGCAAGGTTTGCTCGGCATGCCGGCGTTCGCGGATCTGGCCTTTGAGGCGTTCGTTGCTGGCGCGCAGGTCGGCGGTGCGTTCGGCAATCCGCCGTTCCAGCTGGCTATTGGCTTCTTCCAGCGCCTCACGGGCCGCCAGGCGGGTGGCGATGACCTTGCGCCGTTCGTTCCAGGCAATGCCGAGGATCGCCAGCAAGGCGAAGGCCACGCCCACCAGGATGCCTTGCACCATGGATTCGCGGCGCAGGTCCTGCAGCGGGGTGAGCAGGGTGAAGTGCCAAGGGGTATCGGCCAGGCGCCGGGTCTGGGCCAGGTAGGCCACTTCGCGGGCCTTGCCGTGTGCGGTTTCACTGTTGGCCGGGAAGGTCAGTTTTTCCACACCATCCGCCAGGGTTTCCCGGGCCAGGGGCTGTAACTCGTTCAACGGCCACCAGTAATACTGCAGGCTGCGCGCCAGGCGTTCCTTGATTTGCGGCGTCAGCGGGCGCACCGACTTCAGGCGCCGGGCGGGGTCGCTGGACAGGATAATGATGCCGTTCTCGTCGCTGACGAACGCCTCCAGGCGGGCACGCTGCCAGCGTTCCTCGAGGGTGTCCAGGCGCACTTTGATCACTGCCACGCCAATGATCTTGCCATGTTCTTCCAGGCCGTGGGCCAGGTAGTAGCCGGCTTCGCCGGTGGTACTGCCGATGCCGTAGAAGCGCCCAGGCTCACCGCGCACGGCGGTCTGGAAATAGGCGCGGAACGACAGGTCTTCACCGAGGAACGAATCGGCATCACGCCAGTTGCTGGTGGCCTGGACCCGGCCATTGGTGTCGAGCACGAAGATGGCCCGGCTGCGGCTGCGCCGGTTCAGGCCCTCAAGGTATTCGTTGACCGTCTGGCGCGAGCCGCCGTCAGGGTCGGTAAGCAGGTGCGAGACGCTGTCTTCCAGCTCCAGCAGGCTTGGCAGGTAGGTGTACTTGCTGATTTCGCTTTCGACCGTGCGTGCGTGCAGCTCCAGCTGGCGCGCGCCGTTCTCGCTGAGGGCGCGGATGCCGTTGCTCTCGCTGATCAGGTAGCCAGCCAACCCTAAGCCGACCATCAGCAGGATGACCAGTGGCGGCAGCAGCAATTGGCGGAGCAGGCGGGATTTCACGGCAGGCTTGGCAGGGAGAAGAAGCGAAGGGTCGCATTTCATCACAGTGGCCTTGTCACGACCAGCGCCAGCTACCCGAAAGGGCAGCGGCGCCGACCGGCTCAGTGAGGCAAAATCAGTGTTGCAGGATCTTGCTGAGGAAGTGCTGGGTGCGTTCGTGGCGGGCGCTCGGGTTGCCGAAGAAGTCTTCCTTCTGGCAATCCTCGATGATGTTGCCCTTGTCCATGAAGATCACGCGGTTGGCCACTTTGCGGGCGAAGCCCATTTCGTGGGTCACGCACATCATGGTCATGCCTTCGTGGGCCAGCTCGACCATCACGTCGAGTACTTCGTTGACCATTTCCGGGTCCAGTGCCGAGGTCGGTTCGTCGAACAGCATGACGATCGGGTCCATCGACAGGGCGCGGGCGATGGCTACACGCTGCTGCTGGCCACCGGACAACTGCCCTGGGTGCTTCTTGGCATGGGCGCTGAGGCCGACGCGGTCGAGCAGGGCCAGGCCCTTCTTGGTCGCTTCGGCTTCACTGCGGCCGAGTACCTTGCGTTGGGCGATGGTCAGGTTCTCGGTGATCGACAGGTGCGGGAACAGCTCGAAATGCTGGAACACCATGCCCACCCGCGAACGCAGCTTGGGCAGGTTGGTCTTGGGGTCGGCAATCGAAGTGCCATCGACCACGATGTCGCCTTTCTGGAACGGCTCCAGCGCGTTCACGCACTTGATCAGGGTGGATTTGCCCGAGCCCGACGGGCCGCAAACCACAACCACTTCACCTTTCTTCACCTCGGTGGTGCAGTCGGTGAGCACCTGGAAGTCGCCGTACCACTTGTTGACGTTCTTGATGGAAATCATACGGTGATCCTTTTTTGCAGGCGCTTGACCAGCCACGAAGCGGAGAAGCTGATGATGAAATACACGACACCGGCGAAGATCAGGAACTCGTGGGAGCGCCCGATGATGTCGCCGTTGGAGCGTGCCGAGTTGAGGAAGTCCACCAGGCCCACGGTGTACACCAGCGAGGTGTCCTGGAACAGGATGATGCTCTGTTGCAGCAGCAGCGGGGTCATCTTGCGGAAAGCCTGGGGCAGGATGATCAGGCGCATGGTCTGGCCGTAGGTCATGCCCAGGGCTTGGGCGGCGCCCATCTGGCCCTTGGATATCGACTGCACGCCGGCGCGGACGATTTCGCAGAAGTAGGCGGCCTCGAACATCATGAACGCCACCACGCACGAGGTAAAGGCACCCACCGGGGTGTCCTCGCCAGTGATCCAGCGCAGCACGAACGGTACCGCCAGGTAGAACCAGGTGATTACCAGCAGCAGCGGGATCGAGCGGAAGTAGTTGACGTAGGCACCGGCAACACGCGACAGCAGCTTGCTCGACGACAGGCGCATCAGGGCCAGGATGGTCCCCAGCACGATGCCGCCGACCACGCCCATGACCATCAGCTGCAGGGTCATGACCATGCCATCCCACAGGGCAGGCAGGGCCGGGATGATTTCGCTGAAATCCATGTCCATTTACTTGCCCCCCACGGAAATCAGGCCAGGCACGGCGACTTTCTTCTCGACCATGCGCATCAGCAGCATCAGGCCCATGTTCAGGGTGAAGTAGATCAGCGTGGCCAGGGTGAAGGCCTCGAACAGGTTGGCCGAGAACTCGGCGGTTTGCTTGGTTTGCGCCAGCAGCTCCATCAGGCCGATCAGCGACGCCACCGAGGAGTTCTTGAACACGTTGAGGAATTCTGACGTGAGCGGCGGAATGATGATCCGGTAGGCTTGCGGCAGCAGCACGTTGGTGTAGATCTGCGGCAGGCTGAAGCCCATGGCACGCGCGGCGGCTTCCTGGCCGCGGGGCAGCGCCTGGATACCGGTACGCACTTGCTCACAGACGCGAGCGGCGGTGAACAAGCCCAGGCAGATGACCACGCTGATCAGCGCCGAGGTGGTCGGGTTGAGGTCTTGCTTGAACCATTCCTGCAGGCCTTCGGGCAGCAGGTCTGGCACCAGGAAGTACCAGATGAACAGCTGCACCAGCAGCGGTACGTTGCGGAACAGCTCCACATAGGCGGTGGCGATGCCTGAAACCACACGGTTCGGCACGGTGCGCATGACACCGAGCACCGAGCCCAGCAGCAAGGCGATGATCCAGGCGGAAATGGCGATGGCGATGGTCCAGCCCAGACCGGTGACGTACCAGTCCAGATAGGTCTCGCTGCCCACGCCGGTGGACTTGAAGAACACGCCCCAGTCCCAGTTGTAATTCATCGGGATTTCCCCTCAGACGATTGTTTCACGGGCACCTTCGAGCATCCGAGGGCGATAAACGCCCTCGGATGAAAGGGTAGACACTAAAGCGTGGCCTGTCGGGTTCGATCGTGTGCGGATGCGCACCAGGCCACTATTTGCCGGGGATCAGGACTTCTTCTCGTCCGCCGCCTTGTCGGTCGGCTCGGCGATCAGTTTCTTCAGCTCGTCGCTCATCGGGAACTGCAGGTTCAGGCCTTTTGGCGGGATTGGCTGCTGGAACCACTTGTCGTAGCTCTTGTTGACTTCGCCCGACTTGAAGTAACCGACGATGGCGTCATCGACCGCCTTCTTGAAGGCTGCGTCATCCTTGCGCACCATGCAGCCGTAGATTTCGTACGACTGAGGGGTGCCGGTGATGACCCAGTCCGCAGGCTTGCGCGCCTTGGCCATTTCGCCAGCGAGCAGGGCGTCGTCCATCATGAAGGCCACGGCGCGGCCACTTTCGAGCATGTTGAAGGCTTCACCGTGGTCCTTGGCGGAAATCACGTTCATCTTCATCTGCTTGTCGGCGTTCATCGCCTTGAGGATGCGCTCGGAGGTGGTACCGGCGGTGGTCACCACGTTCTTGCCGGCCAGGTCCGGGAAGTCTTTGTATGCTGGCTGACCGTCCTTGACCTTGGTCAGCAGGCGGGTACCGACTTCGAAGATGCCGACCGAGAAGCCGACTTGCTGCTGGCGCTCGACGTTGTTGGTGGTGGAACCGCACTCGAGGTCGACGGTGCCGTTCTGCACCAGCGGGATGCGGGTCTGGGAGGTGACCAGGTTGTAGCGCACCTTGAGCTCAGGCACGTTCAGTTGCTTCTTCAGGGCCTCGACGACAGCCAGCTGGATGTCATGCGAGTAACCCACGGGCTCGGGCTTGCCGGCCAGGTAGGAAAACGGGATGGAGGAGTCGCGGTGGCCCAGGGTGATGGTGC
The DNA here is from genome assembly GCF_039673335.1 of Pseudomonas sp. TWI929. Taxonomy (NCBI): domain Bacteria; kingdom Pseudomonadati; phylum Pseudomonadota; class Gammaproteobacteria; order Pseudomonadales; family Pseudomonadaceae; genus Pseudomonas; species Pseudomonas sp. TWI929. Next base: position 10,865 of record NZ_JBDJLK010000056.1, on the reverse strand, counting down.
CCGAGTCCTTGATCTTCTTCAGAGTACCGGTCAGTTCTTCGGCCATGGCTGGCGAAGCGATGATCGCGGCGGCGATGGTGGCGCCCAACAGATGACGAACGATACGCATCAAATTTTCCTCGACATGTTTGTTTTTTTTATGGAGCCGTTGGCGGACTCTTTCGTTCAACGAATACCGCAAGAAGCGAGAGCATTCGGCTACCAAGTGTAGAGCATGAGTCGTGCCAAGCTCTGATATCGATCATAACGCCGTGAAAATGCGAGGGATTAATCTTTTCTGGCCTTTTTCATACAGGCCATTGCTGTCGGCTTTCCGAATGAGTTATTCGTTGGTGTTCGGTAATCCGAATGAGGGGTGGAAGAACTATGTACCGCCAGCCCCTTTGACCGCTGGGTTGTGCTGTGGGCTTTCAGACTTGGAGATCAGCCCATGGCATCCGCCGACCTTATCCCGTCAAGTTCCGTAGATCATCTGATTGCCCGGCAGTTTCCTGCCTGGTTGGACGAAGCACAGGCAGAACACCTTTCGCCCTATCATCAAGCACTGCGCGCACAGCTAAAGGCAGCCGACGACCTGCAACAGTTGCTAAGCCACATTCCGGCCATCGACGCCTTCGCAGCTTCGCTGCTGAAGCAGGCATTGTCTGCGGCCGGTCTTGCCCCGATCGACACGCGGCGCTCGCATGTACTGGTCAGTGAAACCTTTCAATTGCCTTCGGCAGCGGAAAAGCTCTCTCGACCCACGGTTACCTACAAGACCAGGCAGGCCCTACTGGCAGCTGCCCTGCACAATTTCGAAGGGCATGAAACCCAATCATCGCTCTTTCGTCAGGCCCACCTGGTCGACCAGAACGGGGCCCGACTGGCCATAACCTTTGAACAATTTGTCAGCTTGTGTCGCGAGCTGGATGTTGGTGGCAAATACCAAGCCCTTCTGAGAAGTGTTCTGCAGCCAAAAGGCGGCCGTGGTCAGCCAAAAGGGCAGGGAAGCGCTAACATCGCCCGGATGTTCAGTGAGGGCGTGCGCACGCGCATGCAAGTTGCATTGTTTGAGGGCAGGCTCAAGCAGCAGCTGGACGAAATGGATTTGCAACGTTTGCGCCCAATGCTTGAGGCGCCATCACGCGCGGTGCCTGATCAAGGCACATGGGTCGCACGCCAACTGTACCTGCTGGGTAAATGCGCAGTCGGCGTGATCACGCTTGAATGGCGCCCTGCCGGGGCCGCGGAGGTCGATGAGATCCTGCTCTGGATCCCTGGGGACACCACTCGGAACTTGCACTACTACGACTCCTGGGATGCGCTTTACACCGACCTGGCGAAACGCTTGGCACAAGGTCCATTTCGAGCTTTTTTCACTCGTTTCATCAAGACGCAGGACCGAAGCCAGTTCGACAGCACGCTGGCTCGTTTGCTGAGCGCGTCCAAGCGCGGTGAAGCGGTCGAACTGGATGGGCGCAATTTGCCCATCGACACTGATGTCTTTACCCACGTAGGGCGTTTGCTGCTTGCCAAGCTCTTCGCCGATGCCGCCCATCTTGCCGTACCTACGGACGTCGAGGATCGGCTGAGCAGGCACAGGCGTTTGCAGGGAATGCTCGCCGCCGGGCTGGATCTGGCGGGTCTTGCAGCGTTCGTGGTGCCTGGGCTGGGTGAGCTGATGCTGGTTGTCAGCGCGGCGCAGCTACTGGATGAAATCTATGAGGGTTATCAGGACTGGCGGATTGGTGATCGTCAGGGCGCGCTGGACCACGTATTTGCCGTTGCGCAGGGCCTGGTGGTTGCCGGCGCTATCACGGGGGCGCTTTACGTAGTACCGCGGATACCGTTTGTGGACGGGCTTGCTCCCAAGGCCATGGCAGATGGCAGCGTCAAGCTGATCAAGGCTTCAGCATATCCTCAGGCCGAGGCCAGCACACTGGTGTTGCTCGAAGGGCTGCAAGGCGGGAATTTTGCTGGTCTGCTATCGAATGATGCAAACCGGCTGCTGGAAATCACGGGCTATGAAACGGGCCAATTGCGCCAATTGCAGTTGGAGCATGCTGCGGCTCCGGCGCGCTTGCTGGACATGCAGGAGCGTATCCAGCTTCACGAGGGGGCACCGTCGCTGCGTGGTGCGGCCTTCGAGGAGGCGTTGCAAGCGCTACGTGATACCGCTACCGAAGATCAGGCAAAGCTCATGCGGGCCTACGATGGCCTGTCGCTTCGAGGTGCTCAGGAAGTGCTGGAGCACTGCAACTCTGCCCAGCTGCAGACACTGCGCACGACAAATCGGGTGCCGTTGGCCATGGCCGAGCGGGCGCGGTGGTTTGTGCGTGACAGTCGAGTCGACGCAGCTTGCCTGGGTATTCGCATGAAAGGCATGACGAATGCGGACAGTGAGCAATTGATCCTGGGCTTGATCGGGCTCAAGTCGCCCTGGCCAGTATCATCACCGATTGAATTGCGTATCGGCCATGAAGATGGGCGCTTGCTGTATGCGAGTGGGGGTGAGGAAAATGCGCCGGTACGCACGATTATCAGAAGTGAACAAGGCTATGCACTGGCAGAAGCAGTGCGGGGCAAGCCTATTCAGGCCGGGCATTCCCTGCTTCACGTGGTCCTGCAATGCCTGGATGATGTGCAGAAAGCCGCGCTGGGCAATTCTCAGATGCAGGTCAGGGAGCTGCGTACTTCACTGCTGAAGGCTGTGGCGCAGGACCGTGAACAGGCTGCCAGGCTCATTGGCATGGCACCTGTCGGTCGCGGTATCAGGCCGCCCAGACGCTATGCTGACGGTCGTCTGGCCTACCCGTTGAGTGGCGGAGGGGAAAGCAGCCGGCAGGCGATCAGGCAAGGTATTCATCAGATATTTCCCACGCTCAGCGAGATGCAGCTCGAGGCTTATATGGACGCTGTGCGCCAGCGTGGTGAAAACCTGTGGAGCCACTACCAGATGCTCCAGCGCCAGTTGACCGAGTTGCGCGAAGTGCTACAGCAGTGGCAGAACGACTGGCAATCACCGATCGATGCCATCCGGCGACGCCGTGTCGCTGACACCCTGCGGCGTAGCTGGCGACGGAAGCTGGTGGATGGTAACGATCAGTATGAGCTGACCATTGACGGGGAGCATCTCGCACATCTGCCGGCCTTGCCCGCAGGTATTGATTACCCGCATGTGCGCCGGCTGAGTTTGCGCAACATGCAGTTGCAGGGCATCGACGCGCAGTTTCTCGGTCTTTTTCCCAACATCGTCGATCTGGACCTGAGCGGTAATCGGCTCACCCTTATCCCTGAAGGTATTGAACGCCTGACTCAGCTGCGCCGAGTCAATCTGGGTAACAACCAGATCGCTCTTGACGATGCCGGGAGCCGCCGGTTGGCGCAACTCACGCGCCTCGATACGCTGATCCTCAGCTACAACCCGCTAAATGGAATGCCAGATCTTTCCGTGCTGCCCCATGTGCGTGATGTTCGTTTGCGATCGACCGGGCAAGTCGACATCGGGCCGATTCACGAGAATGTCGTTTTACGGGCCCACATTGACCTGCGTGACAACCGCATAAGCGAGCTTAGGCGTGAAATGCGCGGGCTGCGCCTGCGGCTGCAACGCCTGAACCTGCACGACAACCCCTTGAGCGAAAGCAGTTCGGCGTTTCTGGATGAAGCGCGCGGCGTTGCCCATGCCGGGGCAAGAGGGAGCGTTACCTACGCCCACAACCCGGTCGACGATGGTGTTCGCGATACCTGGGTATCCACTGATGACGGGCTGCTGCGGGCCGAACGAGAGGCCGCATGGCAGCGCCTGGTGGCAGAGCCTGGTTCCGGCGGCTTGTTCAGGTTCCTGGCAGACCTGGTCGACACGGAGGATTTCGCCACGCAGCCCGCCGATTTTCGCCGGCGTGTATGGCACATTCTCGAGGCTTGCGAGCACAACGCAGCATTGCGTGAACACCTGTTCCGTGAGGCAAACGGACCGCGTAGCTGCGAAGATCGCCTGCTGTTGATGCTCAATCAATTGGAGGTGGGTATTCTCGCCTTTGAAGGCATCCAGGGCGTGCCAATGGCGATGAGGGAAAATCGCCTGTTACGCCTGGGGCGGCAATTACACCGCCTGGATTTGCTGGATGATATCGCCACCGCCCACGTTCAACGCATGCGACGTGAAGGCCTGCGCAGGGTCGACGAGATCGAAGTGCGGCTTTACTACCGATCAAGGCTGGCGGGCGCCCTCGACTTGCCCGTGGTACCGGATGCGATGCATTTTGCCTCTTTCGCACAAGTGTCCTTGGCCGATCTCAGCCGTGCCGAACTTCAGGTGCTGCGCAACGACACAGTAGTCGACATGCTGGATGCGCTCGCAGAGCGCCCGTACTGGCAGCGCTATCTGCGCGAAACCTATGCCGAGCGTTTCGAGGCCCAGGCGACGGGCTACCACGCGCGGCTGGAGACCCTGGAACAACAGGCCAGGGCCGGCCAGGAAGGCAGCTATGACGCGCAGGCGAGGGCCCTGATGCACCAGCTTGAGCAAGCCGAATCAGCACTGATGCGCATCCTCACCACTGAGGCGTGGGCGCGGTCGCGCTACGCCTCTCAGGAGCGGTTAATGCCCGGCTAGGCGTTCAGGCTGCCTGGGTGCCAGCCTGACGCTGCCCTCGCTGCTGGAGATAGTCCGTCAGCACCTGCTGTTCGCTGTCGGTGGTAAACAAACCCAGCTTGGTGCGGCGCCACAGGATATCGTGCGCGCCGCATGCCCACTCCTCGTCGCACAGGTAGTTCACTTCACGGCTGAACAAGCCTCCGCCGAGCGACTTGCCCAGATCTTCAGGCCCGTGCACACCGTCCAGCAAGCGCCAGACGCGGCTGCCGTAGGTGGTCGCCCAGCGTTTGGCGATATCTACTGGCAACCACCCGCAACGGGCCAGGATGGCGTCGCTCAACGCCTGTGCGGTGGTCATGTTCTCACCGCCCGGCAATGGCGCCTCAGCCGTCCAGCTGCCACGCATCTGGGGGAAGAATGGCTTCAGTTCGCCCATGGCCGATTCGGCCAGCTTGCGGTAAGTGGTGAGCTTGCCGCCGAACACCGACAGCAGCGGCGCCTGATTTGCGCTGCCGGACAGCGCCAAGGTGTAGTCGCGGGTCACCGCCGATGGGTTGTCCGATTCATCGTTGCACAGCGGGCGCACGCCCGAATAGGTATGCAGGATGTCGCTGCGGCTCAGTTGGTGATTGAAGTGCTCGTTGACCACCTTCAGCAGGTAGTCGGTTTCCTGCTCGGTGATCGCCACCTTGGCCGGATCGCCGTTGTATTCGCGGTCGGTGGTGCCGATCAGGGTGAAGCGGTCCAGATAAGGAATGCAGAAGACGATGCGTTGGTCTTCATTCTGCAGGATGTAGGCGTGTTCGCCCTCGTACAGGCGCGGCACGATGAGGTGGCTGCCCTGGATCAGGCGGATGCCATAGGGCGCATCGAGCTTGAGGTCGTTCTTGATGAAACTGGCGACCCAAGGGCCGGCAGCGTTGACCAGGGCGCGAGCGCGAATGCTTTGCAGGCTGCCATCGGCATGCTGCAGTTCAACCTGCCACAGGCCATCTACACGCTCGGCGCGCAGGCAGCGGGTGCGGGTATGAATGTGCGCGCCGTGTTCCCGGGCGGCCATGGCGTTGAGCACCACCAGGCGCGCGTCGTCCACGGCGCAGTCGGCGTATTCGAAACCACGGGTAATTGCAGGCTTCAGCGGGTAGCCCGGGCCGAAGCGCAGGCTGCGCGAGGCGCCCAGGCGCTTGCGCTTGCCCAGGTGGTCATACAGGAACAGGCCGGCGCGGATCATCCAGGCCGGGCGCAGGTGCGGGCGGTGCGGCAGCACGAAGCGCATCGGCTTGACGATGTGCGGCGCCTTGGCCAGCAGCACTTCACGCTCGGCCAGCGCTTCACGCACCAGGCGGAATTCGTAGTGTTCCAGGTAGCGCAGGCCGCCGTGGATCAGCTTGCTGCTGGCCGAAGAGGTGTGCTGGGCCAGGTCGTCCTTCTCGCAGAGGAACACTTTCAGGCCGCGCCCGGCGGCGTCGGCAGCGATGCCCACGCCATTGATGCCGCCGCCGATCACGGCGAGGTCATAGCAGTCGGCGAGTGCGGGCTGGGACGTTACGGGCTGGGACACGGGCAAGGCCTCCTGAGGCTGTTCACATCGAATATGAACATTGATGTTCGTTTTCGAAAATACTAGCGCAACAGAAAGCCGGTCGCCAGTCAGTCTTTATAGAAAAAACTGATCAGATGACAATGAAGTGAACATTTACGAAAATTTTGGGTGGGTAGGGGCGGGTTGATCAGGGTGATCGGCTCGAGAGGTGTGGCGCCTGAGAGATCGAGCGCCGCCCGCGCGGCGCTTCGCGGCTAAAGCCGCTCCTACGTTTGTTTTGGGCCAGTTATGCCTGTGGGATACGCACGCGAACGCCTTGGCGCACACCTCGATGTCGCGTCGTACAAACAGGGCGGTCGCGCGCGCCTGGCACAGAATGGACTGGCCCGAAACAAATGTAGGAGCGGCTTTAGCCGCGAAGCGCCGCGCGGGCGGCGCTCGATCTCACAGGCGCTGAAAATGTTGCGGCGAACACCTGCCAGTCCTCAAACCACCTCAAGCCGAATCTTGTATTGGTTCAGCAACTGAGTAAGGGCAGGGGTTGGCGCCTGGTCGGTCACCAGGCAGTCGACCAGGCTGATCGAGCCCAGGCGCACCATGGCGTTGCGCCCGAACTTGCTGGAGTCGGCGGCAAGGATGACTTGCCGGGCATTGGCGATGATCGCCTGGGAGACCCGCACTTCCTGATAGTCGAAATCGAGCAGGCTGCCGTCTTCGTCGATACCACTGATGCCGACCAGGGCGAAGTCGACCTTGAACTGGTTGATGAAGTCGACGCTGGCCTGGCCGACCACGCCACCATCGCGGCGCACCGTGCCACCCGCCACCAGTACTTCGAAGTCGTCCTTGGCGGCCAGGATAGCGGCCACGTGCAGGTTATTGGTAATGACCTTCAGGTGGTTGTGGTTGAGCAATGCCCGGGCGATGGATTCGGTGGTGGTACCGATGTTGATGAACACCGAAGCATGGTCGGGAATCTGCCGGGCCACGGCTTCGGCAATGCGTTGCTTCTCGTCGCGCATCTGGTCGGCGCGCATGGCGTAGGCAGTGTTCTCGATACTCGAGTCGTAGGCTGCACCCCCGTGGTATCGGCGTAACAGATTGAGTTCGGCCATTTGGTTGATATCGCGGCGGATGGTTTGCGGCGTCACGACGAACAGCTGCGCCATTTCTTCGATACTGACGTAACCGCGCTCGCGCACCAGTTCGAGGATTTGTTGTTGGCGAGGGGGCAGATTCATGGGCGGTCCTTTGGGGCTGCCGGACAAATTCTGCAATGATGCCGTAGGAAGTGGGCTACGGCCAGTAGACTATGGCCATTGACGCGCTGCCGTTGTGGGAGCGGCCTTGCCGGGGCGCCGGACCGGTCGGAAAGGGCTGCGAAGCAGCCCCAGGGTTTTCGCGTCATGGCGAATATTGCCGGGGCTGCTTCGCGGCCCTATCGCGACGCAAGGCCGCTCCCACAGGTGGCGCGTGTTGCTGCTCAGGAACGATCAGCCCTCGTGATCTTCCCAGTCACGGGTACGCTCGACCGCCTTCTTCCAGCCGGCATACAGCTTCTCTTTCTGCGCCTCATCCAGCTGCGGGCTGAACTCGCGTTCGATGATCGCTTTGTCGCGCAGCTCGTCCAGGCCGCTCCAGAAGCCACAGGCCAGGCCGGCCAGGTAGGCGGCGCCCAGGGCGGTGGTTTCGCGCATCTTCGGCCGCTCGACGCAGGTGCCGAGGATGTCGGCCTGGAACTGCATGAGGAAGTTGTTGGCCACAGCTCCACCGTCCACACGCAACTCGGACAGGCGCTGGCCGCAATCCTGCTGCATGGCGTCGAGCACGTCGCGGGTCTGGTAGGCGATCGACTCCAGTGCGGCGCGGATGATGTGGTCCACCTTCACGCCACGGGTCAGGCCGAACAGTGCACCACGGGCATACGGGTCCCAGTACGGCGCACCCAGGCCGGTGAAGGCCGGCACCAGGTACACGCCGTTGCTGTCCTTGACCTTGCTGGCGAAGTACTCGGTATCCAGAGCGTCATTGACTATTTTCAGCTCGTCGCGCAGCCACTGCACAGTGGAACCACCGTTGAACACCGCGCCTTCCAGGGCATAGGCCACTTCGCCACGCGGGCCGCAGGCAATGGTGGTCAGCAGGCCATGGGACGATTTCACGGCTTGCTCGCCGGTGTTCATCAGCAGGAAGCACCCAGTGCCATAAGTGTTCTTGGCCTGGCCCGGCTCTACGCACATCTGGCCGAACAGCGCCGATTGCTGGTCGCCGGCGATACCGGCGATGGCGATGCCGCTCTTGGTATGGCCATACACTTCGGAAGAAGGGCGCACTTCGGGCAGCATCTGCCGCGGGATGCCAAGGATTTCCAGCAGCTTGTCGTCCCATTGCAGGCTGTGGATGTTGAACATCAGCGTGCGCGAGGCGTTGGTGTAATCGGTGACATGCACCTTGCCGCCGGAGAACTTCCAGATCAGCCAGGTATCGATGGTGCCGAACAGCAGTTCGCCACGCTCGGCGCGTTCGCGGGCGCCCTCGACGTTGTCGAGGATCCACTTCAGCTTGGTGCCGGAGAAGTACGGGTCGGTCACTAGGCCGGTGGTTTCCCGAATGTAGTCTTCATGGCCGTTGCGCTTGAGCTGGGCGCAGATCTCGGTGCTGCGGCGGCACTGCCAGACAATGGCGTTGTACACCGGGCGGCCGGTTTCCTTGTCCCACACCACGGTGGTTTCGCGCTGGTTGGTGATGCCCAGGGCGGCGACCTGAGCGTGGCTGATGCCTGCCTGGGCCAGTGCCTCGACCATGGTCGCGCTTTGCGTGGCGAAGATTTCCATCGGGTCGTGCTCGACCCAGCCCGCCTGCGGATAGTGCTGGGCGAACTCGCGCTGGGAGGTACCTACCACATTGGCGTCGCGGTCGAAAATGATCGCCCGCGAACTGGTGGTGCCCTGGTCCAGGGCGATGATGTAGTTCTTATCCTGGGTGTCTGTCATGGTCGTAGGCCTTGCAAAAATAGGGGGTCAGGGCTGGGCGTGATGCCGGCATCAATTGGTTTGAGTATCGCCCTGGCGGTTGTCATTTGTCTCAGGGTTCGCGGCGGCCGCCAGTGGCAGGTTGCGGGCAATCAGGCCACGATAAGTCGCGGCACCCAGGCAGGCGCCAAGGATCGGTGCAAACACCGGAACCAGGAAATAGGGAATGTCCCGTCCGCCAGTGAAGGCGATTTCGCCCCAGCCGGCCAGGAAGGTCATGAGTTTTGGCCCGAAATCGCGGGCCGGGTTCATCGCGAAGCCGGTCAACGGGCCCATTGCGCTGCCGATCACGGCGATCAACAGGCCGATCAGCAGCGGTGCCATGGCGCCGCGCGGTAGGCCATTGTTGTCGTCGGTCAGGGCCATGATCACGGCCATCAGGATAGCGGTAATCACCACTTCGACCAGGAACGCCTGGCCGGTGGACAGTGACGGGTGCGGGTAGGTGGAGAACACCGAGGCCAGTTCCAGGCTGGCTTCGCTACCGCGCAACATGGCGTGAGCCTGTTCGAAATCGAAGAACAGATTGCTGTACAGGGTAAAGACCAGTGCCGCGCCACAGAACGCGCCGCACACCTGGGCCAGCATGTAGAAGGGCAGCTTGCGCTTGTCGAACCCGGCGAACAGGGTAAGGGCGATGCTCACGGCCGGGTTCAGGTGCGCGCCGGAAATGCCGGCAGTGAGGTAGATCGCCATGCTCACGCCCACGCCCCAGATGATACTGATTTCCCACAGGCCGAAGCTGGCGCCCGCCACCTTGAGCGCGGCAACGCAGCCGGTGCCGAAGAAGATGAGCAGGGCGGTGCCGAGGAACTCGGCCAGGCATTGGCTGGACAGCGTGGGTTGGCGTAGAGCAGTCGTCATGTATGACCTCGTTTTTTTTTGTTGTGAGGCGCGTGGCGCTCGACAGCAAAGCCCGGTGTCTATCCCCATTGACCCCGGGCAGATGTAGGAAATGCACCTTAAAAGTGCACCATTTATTCACAAACGAAAAAATATAGACAAGAAACGCTGATGTCAAAGGTCGAAAGTGAACGGTCAGTCACGATATGGCCGCTAAAATAAGCTGCGGATCCCCGTACTAGAGGGGCTCGATTGCGGTGCGCTGGCCGGGATGTGGGAATTGTCCTAAAGTAGCCGCCGAGCCGTCCCAGACCGGAGCCCCTGCATGACCCCCGCCCTAGACCTGTTGAAGAAGCACCGCGCCGAGCACCGCGTGCACAGTTATGAACATGACCCCAAGTCGGCGTCGTATGGCCTAGAGGCGGCGGAGAAGCTTGGGCTCGACCCGCAGCAGGTGTTCAAGACCTTGCTGGCGAGCAGCGAGAAGGGCGAATTGCTGGTGGCGGTGGTGCCTGTGGTAGGTACCCTGGACCTCAAGGCCCTGGCCCATGCGGCCGGGGTGAAGAAGTGCGAGATGGCCGACCCTGCGCTGGCGCAGCGGGCTACAGGTTACCTGGTGGGCGGGATCAGCCCGCTGGGGCAGAAGAAGCGCCTGCGCACCTTCATCGATGATTCGGCGCAGAATTTTGCAACCATCCATGTCAGCGCCGGGCGGCGTGGGCTGGAGGTGGAGTTGGCGGCCGCTGTGCTGGCCGAGCATACCCAGGGCAAGTTTGCCGGGATTGGTAGGGGCTGAGAGTTTGGGGCTGCTTTGCAGCCCATCGCGACACAAGGCCGCTCCTACAGGGGGACGAGATCCCTGTAGGAG
>NZ_JBDJLK010000055.1:0-37931 GCF_039673335.1 Pseudomonas sp. TWI929 | reverse complement strand
GCAGCTTGGACCTTGTATTCTCTTGAGTAAGATTTACGCACTAATTTTGCCTCCAATTGGGCGCCATCATAGCGCCCGATGAAGGTGTCCAAAATCATTAGGCCAGTTCAACCACGCTCCCGGCCCCTCCATCGTAAATGAGATCGTCATAGAGCATTACAGACTGTCGGTAGTGACCGTTCAGGATCTCAAGAACTGCACATACCGAGCTCAACGCAGCCTTGATCTTCAGACGACTTGCAGGGGACAGCGGGCTCGCCGCAAGCCCTTGAATGTGGACTAGGTCATTGTGTGCAATACGCTTGTTGCGATGCTCACGCGCAAACTCCGCGTCAATCAAGGCGGTAGCGACTGCGCTTTCCACCTGGGCCCGGACTTGCAGATCACTGATGATCGGTGGGATCGCACTGATTGAAAGGTTTGGCTTCTTTCCCGTCATCGCAGGATCAGTAAGCCTGGAAATCCCCAGCATCACCGCATCCCAGAACTGTGCCTGTACAACGCCGAAGAACGTAGGCGCTGAATCATTCAAAACCTGCACAGTTGCTTGGTCTACACAAAAAAGCTGCTCGTATTGCTTCCACAGCAAAAGGGTCTCAAGCAGTTGATCGTTGAGGTCGTAGTACATCGCCCCAAGATCCGCGCCCATACTCTTGATGCACTGATTCCGGCTTTCTTGCTCGCTGACCACTAACGATACTCCAAGCATGCCCCACAGAGTCGCGCAGCGTGCCACGTCATCATCACCCTGTCCACCCATCCAGTGTGGATGGAATACCAGTACCGCGCCACCATTTCGCCATAGTAGCGTTGCACCTCCAACGAACCGCCCCGGTCCGTTGCCGGAAAGCCCATGGACCGGGACATGATCACCAAGGAGTCGACATTGAGCAAGGATCAAGCATTTGAGCCGAGGCCAGCATTCACTATTGATTGGGCCCGCCAATACGATTGCGGTCCCTCGGATCCCCACCTTCATGCTATTGGTCAGTTCATAGCCAATTACTCATCAGTTGAGTGGAAGCTCGCCGAGCTATTTGCATTAACGATGAGTAAGCCTACCGCAGAGGTGCAGCGGATCTGTGTAGAAACCAACATGTCGATCGCAGGAATGGTCCGCTACACCAAGTCCAAGCTCACAGAAATCACTGGGACGCATGAGGAGACAGCGAAGGACCTTGTCTTTAGCATTGATGCCTTCGAAAAAATTTCCCCTACTCGTCACAAGATCGTCCACTGGCAGTGGGGGCTAAATGAAGGCGAGCACGCCACACTGTCAGACCTAATAAAACCAAGGGCGCCAGAGAAGGCAAACTCTGCGATGACGCTTGAAGACCTCAGGAATCATTGTTTCAGCCTGATCAAAATCTTCCAGGCGATCACTCTTGGTCTTGAGGTGCTATCAGGTCGGGTGACCAGGCAGCAGATTCTTGAAGTCCGCGCAGACACATCTCCCGAAAAGCTCTTTCGACCGTAAGTCGCGATAGAGGTCGATCATCAGTCTCCTCTAAAACGGCAAGACCGACTTCGATCATCCCGCGAGAGACGACGATATCTTCGGCGCGCACGCTGCTGGGACTGAAATGCTCACGTGCCGATTGCATCTTCATCTCCCGCGGTCAGGCCGCTTCGCTTTGCGTCCCGATGACGCAACACAAGACGCGTCCGTTCGAGCCAGGGCCCGCCGAACACTATAATTTCTGATGGCTTGCCCTACTCCGCCGCCTCAGCCATCACCGCTAGCGCTTCACTCTCCATGATCCGCAGGTCTTGAAAAGCTCCGGTGAGATCGCTGCGCTTTATGCCGATCATCGAGGCGGTGCCTGGGATGGATGCGTAATCGAGCCCAGAAGGCCCGCCCGGACCCAGGCGCCATTGCGTGCCCAGCGCCTCGAACAGGCAGAAGGCAGGCCACGCATCAGGCCAAACCTCCACCGCCTCGGTTTCGATGTCGTCCAGGGTGAGGCCCAGGAAAGCCAACTGCTCGGCGGACGGGCCCTGCTCGTACAAAGCCCGTGCCGCCGCCTTCAGTTTCCCAGGCGTGCCGGGTTGTAGGCTTCTTGGTAGGCGTCCAGAACGGCTTGCGGCGCGCCAACGCAGGTGGTCACCAGGTCGAGTATGGCCTCATCAGTGAACTTGTCGTCGAAGCCCCAGCTGACGGTTACGGCTCTGATCTGCTCGGCCTGCAGTTGAACCTGGCCAGTAGTGAACTGCTCGAGGCTCGCGCCTTCGGCCTTGCACTTCTCAGCGTGCGCTTCGAAAGCTTGGTTCCAGCCGTCGTACAGCTTGGCCAGGGCGGTGCGGTCCATGTAGCGGAACGTAAACTCCACGGGAACCGGTTCGCTGCCTACGCGCGGGATCTTCACCTCGGCGGCGAACGTCGGGTTCTGCGCAATCTTGATCTTCGCCATGAGCACTCCTTACGCGCCGGCCAGGTAACGAAGCGAGCGAGCCGACAGGCCAACGCTGATGGTGCGGGTCATCACGTTGTTCCGCTCCATGGTTGGGTCGGGGGTGATGCTGACGTAGCCCGGGTAGAGGATCTGGTCACCGTTGCGGAGCTTCATGCGGATCACCGCCAGCTCCTTGGAAGCGTCGTAGCCTTCCACAGCCTCGACGTACGCGGCGGTCGGCTGGTCCTCGACCACGATCGACAGGTTGGTCGGGTTTCGGTTGGTAGGAAACTGCTTGTCGTCGTCATCTTCCAAGTAGCCGACGGTCGCATATTGCTGCTCACCACCCGAGGAGGTGAACGAGGTGACCTTAGAGATCTGCACCCAGTCAGATACAGGCAGCACGGAGCCGACGCCGGCGCCAGCGGTGAAGCGCTCCACATTACTGGTGTCCAGGCCGCCCAGCGAGAAGGCATCGGCGGCGACATTGGCTGCTTTGACGGCGCGGTCGTTGATCAGTGCCCAGCCGGAGTTGACCAGCAGAACATCGCCGTTCTGGATGGCATGGCCGGCAGCGGTGGCCACCGGCGGCTTGGCGTTGGTCAGCGCGGTGAATGGAACGGCTGCGCCGATGACGCGTGCAATCTCCAGCACGGCGCCGTTTGGCAGCGGGAAGCGTGCGGCCATGGTGTTTTCCTCTTGGTAGAAACGAAAAAGCCCGCACGCGGCGGGTAGATTGGCTGGAAGCTGAGTTGGTTGCTCAGCGTGAGCGCTTGAGCTCGTTGAGAACCATGCGGCAACCCTCTCGGGCGCCTCGCTGGGCAGCGTCCTGGATTCTGCGGATTAGGCTTTGGTCGGCATTGATCTTCTCTTGGCTGATGCCTATGCCAAGCCCAGATGCCACACAATTGCCGCTCGCAGTGACGGTGATCTTCAGCCTTGGGCCGGAAGGATCTGGTTCGTCCGATCGAAGTGAGATTCCACCAGTGGCGCAGTCCAGCTCTACCAGAGGTCGCACCGATGCATCGCAAGCGCGGGATTGAAGTTTCATATCGAAAGCGGAGCTGCGCAGGAACGCTTCGTTGATGTAGGTGATTCCATCAACTACGAGGAACTGCTTGGCGAGGTCTTGCTTGGTCAGGCAAAAGGCCGCCAACTGCTCTTCCGATGGCTTCTGCTCGCGCTCGTCCAAGCTAGCATTGGCTTCCGCGACTCTGTTGACCAGCGCGGTTACCTGGCTGCCTTGTGCGGTGACAGTGCTCGACAGCGCCGAGACGGCCGTGGCATCCGCCTTCGTTGCAACCTGGCTGCTTAGCGCGCCCACCTGTGCCTGAAGGCTAGCAACAGAAGCTGAAAGGGACGCGATTGCCGCGAGAACTGGATCGGACATTTGCTTGCTCCAGATGAAAAGACGGCCCACAGCAGATGCGAGCCGGTGAAGGGTATGACCCCTATGGTTTTGGTTGGTCCGCGACACCGCGGTAGGTGAAGCTAACCGGGACTGTGTAGGTCGCCGACTCGGTTATGGTTGGCCCCTGCTCTACTGGGTCGGTGACCAGGCCTTCAAAGCCGTTGCGGCTGAGTTCCGAGTCGATCCTGAACAGGCTGGAAAGCTCGTCGATCAGGACCTCTGCGGTCGCCAGCGCTTGGCCTGCCGGGCAGATGATGCTGACCTGATAGACGCCGCTGTATTCGTAGGCCTCGCCGCCTAGGTAGCGACAGGTCGTGCCCGCCGGTAGCTGGAAGGCACGAAGGTAGGTCTCGCCAGACTCGGCCTCGAACCCCTCTTCGAAGTTGGCCACGCGAATCGGGCGCACCGCAGCCCAAGTTATGAGTTTGGCCTCGATGGCCTGCCGGGCTCGTGCTTGGCTCATACCTTGTTGTTCCTTATCGCTTCTTCGACGATGCCCTGGAAGCGATCCAGCGTGACCCGGACCATGCCCCTAGGCGCCTGAGTTGAGTGGCCGTATTCCAATGGGATGGCGTAGGGCAGGTTGTTCACGATGTACGCCGTCTGGCCGATGGTCAGCGCAGCGACTTGCGCCTTCAGCTGGGCGATGGTCTCGTTGCCTGACCGATCGACGACATCCAATTCGCCGGTTGCCGGTGAATCGATGGAGAACTGCCAGTTACCCCGGAACCGGCCGCCGACGTAGCCCTGGCCTGCTACCAGGCCATTGGTAGCGAAGTTCTGCTCGCGCTCGGTCTTAGTGAGGGGCTTGGCGTATTTCACGCCCTTGCGAAGCCTGCCGGCCTTGGTGAAGTTGTCTTGGTTTAGGTTGATCAGCGTATTGCGCACCGCGACCTTGAAGTCGTAGTCATCGGCAGCCTTCTTAGCCTTGGTTCGGTGGGCCACGTTGGCCGCCCATAGTTCCGGGTTGCCCACCGGTGACATGAGAATGACGCTGCTACCGATCTCGATCACGATTGCCCTGAAGGTGGAGTCCAGCGCTTGCTGGGCCTGCTCCGTGAATGCCCGAATGCTGTCGGCAAAACTACCTTCAAGCCCTCCATATCGCTGGGCCATATGAGAGCCGTGCGGCATATCACTTCCTCAATTGGATGGTCCAAGTTGCCTGGGCCGGATCTTCAGAGACGTTGAGAACCCTGAAACCACTGACCTGATCCCCGATCTTCGGCGTTGCCGGGGTTTCAGTGACAACACCAGCCTGCTCTTCGAACATTTCGTTCTGCAGGACCAACAGCTTCACGTCCTCGGTCTGGATACGTGACCCGTCGATTTCCTGGGCCTGATAGTTATCAAATACCCCGCGGCCTGAATACCGAATGGCCGTGGTTGGGGTTGCGCCGCCTAGGTTCGGGTCGTAGTCCCCTTTCACGGTGCGGCTGCCGGCCACTGGCCGCACCGCATCAGCCAATCCATCAGGATCATCGAAAGCCTCAGCAAGGTCGGCCTGTATTTCATCACGTAAGCTCATGACTACCCCCTACGCACAGCGAAGGCAAACGGGTTGCTACGCCATGGCGTGAGCAGGGCCAGGGCCAACTGCACGCTGGCAGGCTGAGCGACTGTGCTGGTCTTGTCGATCGAGCCAAAGGTCTTGCTGGTCGTTACCGGGCCGGCCTTGACGGTCTTCGCCTCGAGCGAGCCCTCGGTCTGCTGCTGGTACAACTTGCCCTGGGAGGCGCACTTGGCCAGCCTGGCGCCGGCCTGCTTCACGTCGTCAGGAATGTTGTCCATGTCGATGCCAACCAGGTTGAGCGGCGTCATGTAGGCATTCGCCTCGAAAACACCCTCGTCCTTGAGCTCTGCAGCCGCCCAGCCGGCCCCAAGGATGCTATCCACGTCGGCCACGGTGATGTAGGTAGCCATCAGGCCTCCGCACGAATGAGAGGGGCCGCAGCCCCCTGGATTACTGCTTGTCGAGGTCAGCGACCTGCTTCTGCAGAGCCTCTTTCGAGGCGTTGGCTCGGTAGGTGACGCCAGCCTTGTCCAGAGCGGCCTTCAATGCCTCGACCTCTGGGTCGGCGGCAGCAGCTTTGAGGGCCTCGATCTGCTTCAGGAGGTCGGCCTTCTCTTGCTCCAAATCGATTACCTTCTGGACTTCGCCGTCGCGCTCGCGCTGAAGGCTGGCGATGCCGGAGTTGACCGCTTCCAACACCTGGAACAGGTGGCCAGCAGTTTCGCCAAGCTCGCCTTCGGGGCGCTCCAGGCGCTGCGCGGCGAAGGAGTCGACGATCACGCCGATGGATGCAAGCTCGGTGACCAAGCGATCGAACACTGCGTGATCAGGACCTTCGACAAGAGCCACACGTGTCGGTAACTCAACCACCGACACATCGGCGCCGACGGCTTCGTAAGCATTGACCACCTTGGGCCAATCGCCGATCACCACAACCGAATCGACGCCAGGTTCGGCCTGATCAAAATGTCGTGGATTGCGATAGGCCCGGCCTTGCTCAAAACCATCACGCTGGGTGGTGTAAATCAATTCCATGGATTGTCTCCAAGGCAGGCCCGCTGGACCCGCCTTTGCTGTGGCCGATTAAGGCGCGGACAGGTCGATCAGGACGCCGGCAGTAGCCTTGTCACTGGTCGCATGCTTGCGCCAGTTAGCCCCGGTGCCGAGGGCTGCGAGATTCGGGTTAACGCCTGCGGTGTCCTTCCAGGAGTAACCCATGATGTCGACGTTGAAAGCGCCTTCCGCGCGGTAGCCGATGGCCAAGTTTTCCTGGGTGTTGACCGGGTACGAGCGCACACCCGGGGCTTGGGACTCGGTTACCGAAACCGCGCCCACCTGCAGGCCGAAGATGCGCTCTTCGGTGACTTTGTCAGAGACCAGAACAGGTTTGCCCATGGTGCCAGGCGAGCCGCCGTAGATGACCACGCCTGCCTCTTCGTAAATCTTCTGGTCGATTGCGTCGTCAACCAGGTCGAAGTAGGTGGCGGAGTCCATGGCGAAGAGCGCGATGCGATTGAAGCGATCGCCGAACTTGCGCATGCCCTTGGTCAGCACCTTCTTGTGATCGACTGCGAAGGAACCGGTAGCGACCATGTTGGCGTTAGCACCGATAGCGGCGCCAAGAGCCGCGAAAGCAGTCTGGATGTAGTAGTCCAGTGCTGCGTCGGCCATATCCTGGCCAACCAGCATCGAGAACTCTTCGGGGCTTCGCGCACGTCGCTTGAAGGCCTCCTCCGTGGTCTCGTACGGGCCGTACTTCCACGGGGTTTTCACGCCGACCGCTTCGTCGGCGCCGATCTTGATGCCAGCGACAGCGGCGTCGGAATTGACGTTACGGTGGCCCAACGTGCCGCCGATCTTGTAGAACGAACGCTTGCGCAGGTCGCCCTCGATCAGTTCGTTACGCAGGATCAGCGCACCGCCCGACGAGGTGTTGAACACCTCCAGAACGTCCTGCAGACGCTCCAAGTAGGCGGTTTGGGCAAGATCGTTGTAGATGATCATGTCCGAGTTAAGGGTGGTAGGCATCTGCTACTTCCTATTTTGGCAATTTGAGGTATGCCTCCTGCCCGTGCGCTTCGATGTACTCGCGCTTCTGGACAGAAGTCATTTCGGAGCGTTTCTGTGCGGCCCCGCCGCCTTTTCCAGCACCGCCGGCCCCGCCGCCAGATGCCTTGCTGCCAGCGATCAGCGGACCGAAGGCCGGATCGTTGGTGAATTCTGCTTTCAGCTCGTCCAGCGTTGCCGCGGAGAGCTTGCCGGCGGCGTCCAGCACGACAACGGTGGGTTTGCCGTCGCGCTGCTCGACGCTCAACCGGCGCTCGATGTGGGGAAGCAATGCCTTTGCGGTACCTGGCACAGCCAACTCGGTGGCCAGCTCGGTTGCGGTCCGACCCACAGTCAGATCCCGGATCTGGCCCTGCAAGGTTGAGCGCTCAGTTTCCAGAGCCGAGGTCAGCTCAGCCTCGCGACGGTTGAACTTGTCGGACCAGGACTTCTCCAGGCCCTCGATGTCACCTGCCTTACGGGCAGCCTCCTCGGCCTCGGCGCGAGCCTTGTCTTCAGCCTCGCGGCGCGCCTTCTCGGCCGCCTTTTTCTCGCCCAGGAGCTCTTCTACCTTGGCCTTCAGGCCGGTGACGTCCTCCTGCTGCGGCAGGCCGTCGATGCCGAGGACGAACTTGCCATCCTTCTCGACGTACAGGGCTGCTACCGATTCATCGACGCCTTCAAGGCTGTCCAGTTGGAATTTCAAGGTCATTGCTGTCTCCCAGAGACGTTGAGCAGGCCCTGCCTGCGGGCATAAAAAAACCCGCCGGAGCGGGTTGATACAGAGGAGTCCGATTAAAGCTCGGCCATCTCCAAAAGCAGGAAGTCGACTTCGTAATGTGAGTGGAATGCGTACAAACGTTTCACTGCGCCGTAAAAGCTGATGCCTTTCCCGGACATAAATTGGCCTACACAATCGTACCTGGCGTACACCATGATCATCTGGCTAAGCTCAGGAATGGGCAATCTACCTTCGTCATGTGCTTTCTTTGCCAGCCTGTCCAGCCTGACCATGGACTTCAAGATGATGTATGGCGAATTTCTACCTCTTTCAAGAAGGGCTCGTCGGAAGCATTGCTCCAGTATTCCCACTTCATGGCGAGATAAGTTGAAAATGTCCATGTGATCATCCTTGGTCGGCTGTAGTCCTAATCTATCAATTCAGCCTTAACGAACGCCATCGGCTCACGCTCTCGCAGCTGCTTGAGGGTCAGGGTTCGCCCGTCATCATCGACGAACCGGTCTATGCTCAGCTCGCCTTTGCTGAACAGCTTGTAGCGAGCCGGCCCCAGCACATCCTCTTGGAAGGCTGCCGGCTGCCTGGCGAGCCATTCTCCGTAGGTGGTCTTGCTGCTGACCTGCTCGGCGCCGTCCGGGCCCACCGCAGGGCGAGTCGATCCGGGTATTTCCCGGGCAAACTCATCCTTGAGCACCGGTATCTCGGTCGTCCTGCAGTTCCAGTGGAATGGTGGCGACGGCGCGCTCATGGGCACCACCGTACCATCCAGCGCACGGCAGAGCGGCGTGGTCCTGCCGTCCAGGGTGGCGACCCGGCGCTTTCCCTTCAGGATGTCGTCGTTATCGACCATGACCTGCGACCTCGCCGAACTGGCGATGTGGTTGGTCATGGTCCGCACCAGCGCCCCGGCCTGGTCGCGCTGCTGCACACCGAGCGATGTGAGCCGGCGGGTGATCTGGCCAGTTGTCTCGCCCAGCGCCGAGCCCATGCGAATCTCGCTGATGATCTCGGCGCTCTTCTTGGTGCCGTACTGGTCGAGCGCGCCGGCGATACTGATGCGCTGCCGACCCTTACCGACCTCCAGGTCGAGCGGATCGGCCAGTGCGGCAGCTGCCACCTGCTCGATACTTGGAGCATTCAGCTGGACGACCGTCTTCACGACCTTGCCCAGCAGGGTCATGTTGAACTCAGCCTCGTAGCCGCCGAATTCGGCAAGGTCGAGCACGGCCTGCTGCTTCATCTCGCCGTAGACGCCCGCCAGCTCGCCCTGTAGCTCTGAAATCTGCTTCTCGTACCGTTGGGTGCCGTAACGGCTCAATCCGTCTGAAACACGCGATTTTGCGGTACTGATGGCCTTGGTGATGAACCTGGCCAGGCGCTTGAGGCTGCCACCGGCGTAGCGCTGGACGTGCACCTGGTGGCGAGTCGCTGCGTCGGACAGGTAGCCGTCACTGCTCATCCTCGCTGCCTCCGGTGTCGTTGCCAGTCACTGGCGGCTGCTGGGCCAGGTCCTCGTCGATCTTTTCATCGCTACGGTCCGCTTCCAGCACGCCGCCTTGGCGAAGGTTGACCCGCACATCACGCTTGGCGATGAAGCCCTGCTGCCACAGCTGGATCTGGGCCAAGATGTCCTGAGCGGTCATCGTCTCATCAAAGAACGATTGGTTGAGCCAGAAGACCGTACCTGCCTCGTCCGGCTCGCCCAACATGAAGCGCTCGGCATCGAGGATGGCCCGCTTAAGGGCCTCGGAAACGTTGCCGGCAATGGTGCCCAGCACGCTGTTGTCCGAACTGTAGCGGATGCGCACGGCCTCGGCCGTCTCAGCGCCGCCCGCCTTCTGGACGATACGAGCGCCGATCATCAGCATCTGCTCTTCCTTGTCCTTCATCAGCGTGCGAGATAGTTGGCTCTCGCTGGCCTGGACAAGCTTTGCGTCGCCGGACTTGCCGAGGTTGTAGCCCCGGGTAGATCCGATGTGCATGCCGTTCGGGTTCACCTTAGCGAACTCGTCGGCGCTGATGTCGGTCGTGATGAACAGGGTCGGCTGGCTGCTGATGAAGCCGCTTTCCTCCACCGTGGCGCTGTTGCCATAGTGCAGGATGTTCACGTCGGCCAGGTCTTCCAGGGGAGACTTGTCGATGCTCGCGTCGTTGTTTTGGGAGCCGTAGAAGCTGAACAGGATGTGGTCGAAGGGCCGGCCATTCTTGTCGAGCGGCTGGACTGCGGTGTAGTTGTTCCCGTCTTTGCTGTAGACGCGCTGCTCATAACGACCTTCGACCAGCAGGAGCACCCGGTACTGGGTGTCAGTGGTGCGCTCCAGGCTATCCGTGCTGAATTGGGACACACACTCCAGCAGGCAGACGTAGACCAGGCGCTTCACGCCATCGATCACCTGCTCATCCCAGTCGATTATCGACTTGGCGCCGTAGTGGTGGATCAGCGCGCGCCGGCCCTGCATGTCCGCCATCGAGGACACGCCTTCAACGGCCGGAAAGTCCACCAGGAAGCCGCCACGGCCGACATCCAGGCATTCCCCTACTGCATCCTTGGAAAGCTGCTCCAGGCTCGTGCCGTCGCCGCTGGCGTTCTCTTTCAGGTACTCGACACCAGTGGGCAGTTCCAGCTCGGCAGTCTTGCGGAACACCGCGCCCAGCAGGCCGGTGCGCGTGCGCCCAGTGATGTTCAGGAACATCGCCCGTTTCTTGTACTGCTTGTACCGCGCCTGATTCTCCGGGGACTTGTTCTCCGGGTCAGGCATCGGCAGGTATTCGTCGTGCTTTCGCACCTCGCGGGCGCCGGCCACGCAGCGCTTGACCAGCTGCCAGCCGGGCAAGGCCTCCGAGTACTCTGCCCGAGGAGTGAAATTCGGCATGGGTGGCCTCAGAAAGTGAACGTGATAGGTACGTGCTGAACCACGGAGCGCTTGGTCTTGGCCACTGCGAAGTAGCGGAAGGCGTCGGCCGGGTGAGATGACCAGTCATGGAGCGGCTTGTCTTTCCAGCACCCCTTCTTGTCGTCCCATTCCTTGCGGTAGCTCTCCAGGGCGGTGATGCCCTCCTCGCACTTGGCCTCGTCGAAGGCGCAGCGGGGCAAGATTTCCCGCGCCTGCTCGATGCCTTCGTCCACGCTGAGCTTGGGCACCACCTGGAAGGTCATCGAATAGCGCTGTCCGTCGATCTCGTAGCCCTCTCGCGCGAGTTCGCGTCGAGTCTTGCCGTCGCTACCAAATTCGCGGTTGTCGATGTCGTGGGGGCCCCAGTGCTCGCCGTAGGTGTAGCCGCGATCCTTGAGCACCTTCATGTAGTGCCGCAGGCCCTCGCCGCTGTTCTGGTAAAAATCGACGATGTGGTACTCCTCGCCGACGATCCGGACGAACCAGATGGCCGTGGAGTCGCCCACGCCGATGTCCCAGAAGGTGTGCACCGGCAGGTGGCTGTTGTCTGGCAGCTTGCCGATACGCTGGCCGGCGTAGAGCTTGGTGAACTGCTTGGCGTAGTAGGCGCCCTCGATCGTCTGCTGGAATGCCTCTGCAGGGATCGACGGGTACTCGCGCTTCATGTCGTCGCCAAGGGTCTTTTCCTTGGCCACATACCAGGCGCGCTGGCCTGGGTTGGTGACGATGCCGTGCTTGCCGGCCAGATCGTCGAAGTACTTGGCCAGCCGGTCCGAGATGACTACATCGGTCGGGTCCAGCCAGTACAGCGGGTTACGCCACCAGCTGAAGAAGAAGAACTTCCAGTCCAGCAGGCCCAGGGGCACGCCAGCCAGCTGCTGCTTCTCTGCGCTCTGCGAGTAATCGAAGAAGTAGCCCGCCCGCCCCTCCGCCGTCGACTCGATCGTAACGAAACACTCTGCGGCGACAGCCTCGAAGGCGCCGGTGACGATCTCTCGGGCTTTGTGGGGAAACTTGGCACAGATCTTCCCGAACTCGGATACGTGCAGATATCGTAGAGTCCCGCCCCGAAAGGATGTGGACACGTAGAGCGATCCGCCTTTGCTGAACACAAGCTCACCAGCAGCATCGTTGCGAGCAGGGTTAGCAGCGCGTATTTCCTTGGGAAGGTTGTCATACGCATACTTGACCTTCTCTCGAAACAGCCGCTTGGCGTCATTCAGGGTGTGGGCAATCAGGGCGCACTTGGCGGCCTCGAACAGCGCAGCATCCAGTTGGACGATGCAGACCAGCGTGGTGAAGCCCAGCTGCCGGGCCTTAAGGATGATGTTGCGGGTGTGCATCCCCTGGAAGTAATCGATCTGCTCCTGCGTCATGCGGAAGCGGACCTTCTTACCCTGCTTGTCCGTGATGAAGTAAAGGTTGTTCAGCCGCCAGAACCGGTCCCGGAGCAGTTTCATGTGCTCGGGCTTCATGGTCAGGCATCCTTCGATAGTTCATCCATCAGCTGCGACAGCTCGTCGGCGTCTTTCGACTGCTCCTTGTCGTCCAGGCCGAACGCTGTGCGCTCAAGCACCTGCAGGTTCTTCATGGCCGAGGACAGCTGGAAAAGGGTTTTGGCGTTGCTGGGCAGGGCAACCGCGGCGAGCATCGAGCTACGGCGGAAACCGCTTTCATCGTCAGCAGTCTCGCGCTCAATCTCGTCCTCGATGTCCTCGCGACGCTTGATGGTGGTGAGCAAGTCATCCATCAGCAGGTTCGCAAGGTTCGCGGCTTTGCGGATGTCGCGGCGGTGGCTGCGAACAACCGTCGCGCCCTCTTCTGCCGCCTCTTCGATGATCTCGGCGTCCCGCTCGGGGTTCGCGCATTGGTCTTCGCGAACCTCGCCGCGAACCAGCTTGTTGCGAACCTCTTTGCGGACCTGCTCGGAAAGGTCCCGCTCCCACCCCAAGGCCTTGGCCTTCTTCCTGATTGCGGTGTCGCTCACATCATGGCGATCTGCGATGGTGCGGATGGAAAGCGCCCCGGCCCGGAAGGCTCGCTCGATCGCCTCCCAGTCGGGTTGCTTGGTTGTCATGAGGTCACTCTGCTCCTTGAAAAAGTGGCTTGTTGTCGGCGTTTCTGGAGTGGATTTTCTCCTAGTGCAAGGGAGCTCTCAGGGGTATCTTTCTAAGAGATACCCTCATAACGCTCTGGGACTTGCAATGACTAGGGACAATTTTTCGGACGTCACAAAGCTTCGCTTGGCCTTAAACGTACGGTTTATGTGCGTTTATCCTCCCTGCCACCAAGCTACTCATGGCCCGTCGATTTCAGGCGACACCTTAATAAATATCGGCAATGCTGCGCACATTACCGCTGCAGCCGCTAATGGGCCTCGATACGATGCGTCCCTTACTCCCGAGCAACGCAGGGCATACCAAAACGGAGCGTGGCTGTGTGCAACACATGCCACTCTGGTGGACAGGGCTCCTGATGATTTTCCGCCTCATGTTCTTCAAGGATGGCAACGTAGTGCCGAGGCTAGAGCATGCAATGACGTTTATGGTGTGTCGACAGCTGCCACAACAACCCAACCTGAGATTAGCTCTGCTCTCGCGAAGTTTATTCCGCTCGCAAGTGAAGCTATTGCCTTCCGCATGACTACATTTTTTTTCCCCGGGTTTCAGGTGCCAAAGGAAGCAGTCAACGCTATGCAGCGCTTAATTCGAGATTGCTCAGGCTATCACTGGCACCCAGGTCACCCTTGCCACTCAGGCAATTACGTAACGCTTTCGAAACAGGATTATGTAGTCCGCACCATTAGGCAGATGATCGAATTACTCTCCGATAAAACCAGATGGGTTGCTGATCACACCGGTTACTCGGTCGCGTATGCCAGTGAGCCTCACATGAACGCTGCTTTCGATTCGCTCAAAAGGGCTTATGCCGAGGTAGATTCCACACTTTATGAGCTTCGCCAGTATATGAGAGGGCAGCCCAGCTACCCGATGTACTGATTTGCAGGCTCTTTCGCTACTCTGTGGGGCGCAGCCAGTGCGACCAATTCAAGGGGCGATTTTATGCATCGTCTCGACATAATTTGCTGATCCGCGAAGCGTGTAGCGATTTAATGGTTCTTCCGGCCGACCGCTTCGAACGCCTTATCCACTGCCTGAGTGGCAGTGGTTGCGGCCTTCGATGCCTTTTCTACGGCGGTGCCGGTCTTCTTCGTCAATTCATCCAAACGCTTGTCCCGCTCATTCATGGCTGCGGCGTAGGCGCCGCGGATCTCCTCAACCTGATTCGCCTGCTTTTCGGCAAGTGACCAGTAGCAGGCCTGATAGCCGAGAACAGTTCCGCCGGTGACCAGCACAATGGCGATCGCCCACACCTCAACCCGGCGCCACCAGCGGCGGGCGATGAATTCAAGTGCGCATCTGTCCATCACGATGTACCTCCGAGCTTGGTGCGCAGGCGCGCGATTTCATCGCTCTGCAGCGTCACCCGCTCTGTCAGGCTGGCGACTTGGCTGGTCAGGGCCTCGATCTTCCCTTCCATACGGCCAACAGTGGCAGCGAGGTCGTTCCGTTCCTTGGCGAACTGGTCGGCGCGGGCCTCGGCTTCTTTCCGGGCCTCACGCTCAATGTCCAGCAGCTCATTCAGGCGGCGCACGACGCCGATGTCGGCAGTATCCATCGCCCTGTCAGTAGCATCCCTGGATAGCCACTTGCGCAACCAGAGGAAACCACCCAGCAATACAGTGCCCGTTCCGCCCAGCCAGGTGGCTGTGCCCGGGCCGAGGTCGGTCGGGTCCATAAAATGTCCATGCTTGAAGGCTTGAATAGGCCTAAATAAAAAGCCCCGCTTGATGCGGGGCTTCGGATTTTTTGAAGGGCTAGCTAAAAGTAAACGTATCGTCAATTGAAGCGGTTTTACGCGGCCTGGCAGCCGGAACGCCTGTAAGAGCTTGATTTCGCAATACGTCCATCAAGGGCCTGAAGGCCACCTCTGCTTTGTGATAGGCCATTTTCGAGATCTTTTCTCTTCCAAGGAGGTAATCATCGAGGTCTTTCAGCTCTAACACTGCCGCATGCGAGAAAGCACTGACATCGCTATCGCAGGTGATGTCTGTAGGCTCACCGTCGCGTAATACAATCCATACTCGGCTCTCACCGACCGCGTCATCCGCTGGCGGCTTCACAGTATAGACAGCCATACCTTCCCCTCAGTTAAAAGGGGGCACGATACCATCTAAGCACCAATAAAAAAGCCCAGCTTGCGCTAGGCTTTGAGTCACTCTTCAACACGCGCAGGAATGACAGGATGGAGCAAATTTACGACATGGCGACATGCTATTGCAAGCCCTTTTGAGGCCCTTTTCACGCGGCCTCGTCGAATAGCACGCCAATCGCTTCGAGCATGTGCTGAGCCTCGACCAGCGCCTCGTTCACAAGTGACTCCAGAGCGCCCTTGATGGCCCGATTCCAGCGCTGGTAAGTGCGCTCGGTCAGGCCTTGGGAATCCCAGTTGGTCATGTCGTAATTCGACTCGGCCAGGACGATCATCTCCCCCGGCTTCACCTCGGCCACGGCCCTGGCGTGCTTGTTGGCGCGCTCAATGGCTGCGGCAGCGGCCTTGTTGCGCCAGTCCCACTGACCTTCTTTCTCGCTCTCCCGTGGGTCGGGCGCCTTGAACTGGGGAACCTTGCGCTGAATCCCCTTCGTTTGCTGCGGCACCGCCCAGACCAACACGGCCTGCTGAGTGAAGCGCTTCGGCGCAGGCGTTGGCACGATGGCAACCAGGCGGCCAATGGAGTCGACCTTGCGCCCCTTGTGCGTGCTGTACTTCGCCACGAGCGCGTTCCAGTGCCGCGGGGAAAGCTGGGCGTGGAGCAGCCGGTGCACGATCGAGTCGGCCAGCAAGGCTGCGTCCTTCCCGGAGATCTCCCCCTTCAGCTTGCCTGCCTGCACTCTCGGCTCGACACTGCAACCGCCAGCGCTGTTGATCGTCTCGGCCGCCAGGGCGCGAACTACTGCTGATACCACGTTCTGATAGCTCACTGGCCCTGCTCCTTCTTCCGTCGATTCGATACACGTATGCCCCGCACGATGCAGTAGGCGCCAAAGATGGCCATGGCCAGCAGCAGGAGCTGGCCAGTGTCAGTTGGTGTCCAGCTCATGAGGCCTCCTTCAGCTGCTTGATCTTGTCGCGATACTCGGCCTTGATGGCCTTGAGGTCGTCGATGGTGTAGCGCTGGGCCTCATGAGGGCCTTCGAGCCACGCCACCCGGTCGGCACCGATGCGCCGCACCAGGTTGATCCGGTAGTTCACGATGTCACCCGACTTGTGCTGGTTACAGGGCACGCACTGCTTGTGGCAGTTGAGCGGCTCGAAGCGCAGCTCCGGGTTTCCGCCAACGGTGCGGTAATGCCCTGCGTCATACTTGCCCTGGTGGTGCCGGCCGCAGCTGATGCACGGCAGTGCCTCGTCGCGCATCCTCACCCACTGATTGAATACGGCCTGGGCCTCACGCACGTAGTCTGCTCGGCTCTTGAGCTTCTGCTTGCGCACCTGGATCTCGCGGCGCTCGCGCTGGGCAATCGCCTTGCGGGCCACTGCTTGGTTCTCAGGCTTCTGGGCCATTGCCAGTGCGCACTGCACACCGCAGGCCTTCTGCGTCGACAGTGATGGCCGGAACTTCTCCCCGCAGGCCTTGCAGGTCTTCTGCTTCACTTCCTTGAGAGCTGTCCTCACGCCGCCTCCTCGCTCAGCAAGTCGCTGAACACCACGCCCTGCGGCGCGAACTCCGCCACGATGCGGTCGGTGTACTGGCAGCCCTGGGCCCGGTCGAACAGGCGGGTGACTGGGAAGCCATCCGGCCCGAACATCGCGCACGGCCCCATCAGGCGAAGCTTCACCTCGTAGTCCAGGTGGATGAACGATTCGGCCCAACCGGTGCGGAACTCCTCGCAGCCGGCGCGCATGATCGGCACACCGAAGTGCAGCTTGCAGTACCGGCGCACATCCTCGATGTCTCCCATCTCGGTGCTCTTGGCGATCCGGTCGTACATCGCAAACCACAATGCGTTCTGGTCCAAGGTGCGGTCCTTGCCCGGGCGCATGCTGACCACTACGAACTTCTTGTCGCGGAACATGCGGGTGAGCATGGTCACGGCCTCGGAGAGCTTGGCCTGGCTGTTGACGCTGATCTTCTCGGTCATGGCTTACCCCTCACGCAGCTGGTGCGCACCACGCTGAACGTGCCCTCAAGCTCCGCCTTTGCCTGTACAGCCGCCTGTTGGCACACCTCGACAGACTCCATCGGGACGGATGTCATTGCTGAATCCTTGCCAGCGGTGAACAAGACGATCAGGAAATACGCCGCGATCATGGCTTCACCTCGACCTTCAGGCCCTGGGCCTCAATGGCTTTTCGGCACTTCCTGTAGATCTGGGACTGGGCGCCATGGCGAGCCTCCAAATACCGGAACTCTTCCGACTCCCGATCTACGGGCTCGTCGAGATAGGCCTCAGGCAAATCTGGCTCAGGCAGCTCCACCACCACGGCCTCGCGGGAGGCCTGCCAGGCCCACCACGCCATCCGAACAGTGACCACGTTCTGCTCGATCATGTAGAGGGCCGAACTGCGAAACCCCTCGCCGCACAGTCGAACCTGCTCTTCGACGAAAGCCTTCTCGAACTGCTCGCGCAGCTTGTTGGTGTCCATCAGTGCTTCTCCCCGCGAATTTCGTCGAGCGCCGCCTGCATGCGGCTGTGAACGGCGTCGTAGTCCTTGACCGACTCTGGCGACAGGAAGCCTGCACCATCCGGCTCAACGAGATCCCAGAGGCGCCCGTAGAGACGGCAGAAGGATTCGCAGGCGCTCACCAGCTTGTCGATTTGCTCTTGGGCAGCCATCACACCCCCTCCCCGGCTGGCTGCCCGGCGCGCTTGATGTTCAACTTGGCCAGCAGGCTCATTGGCTCTTCCTCATGAGTTCGGCAATGGCCTCGCGGGCCTTACGCTTGCGCAGGTAGGTGTCGACACGGATCACTTTGGACTCCTTGAGGCGCTCTTTCTCTTTGCGCTCCTTGGCGACATCAAGGATCTGGCGCACCTCGGCCAGCTTCTCGCGGACCTTGGGGCTGACCTTGGCCCGCACCTCACCAGTGAGCAGGCCGGCGATGGCCTCCCCGTCTTCGGTGATTGGCGCAATGCGCAGGTCGGCCAGGTACTTGGCGCCCGTCTGGTGGGTGATGAGCTGGGCCCGGACGGCGGATTCGATGGCCGTCACCCGGCGCTCGGTGTCGTAGCCCAGCGACACCTCCCACTTGGCCGGCTGATCCTCGGCACGTGCGAAGCTGACCAGGCGCTCGTATGCGCTCATGAAGGCCATACGCGCGCCGATCTTGTCGCCAGCCTCAAGGATCGGCTCGGAGGCGATCATTGCCTGGCGGATTTCGGTGGTGAGCACGACGGTTTCATGCTCATCACTGGCCGCCAGCGCTATCGACCACGCCTCATCCTTCCCGGGGCGGGTGTCCGCCGCGTGGATGTGCTTGAGGACCATGCCGAGCGAAAGGCGCCCAGCAGGCTCTCTACGGCACGCACGCAGTGCGCCGATGATCACGCCAGGGTCAAAGGCCGAAAGGTCCTCAGCGATGAGCTGAGCGCCTCCAGCGCTGATGGTCTGCCCCATCGCCTCGGCAGTGGCGCAGATAGCCACGGCCAGTTCGGCTTGCTGGTCAGAGGAAAGCATTGCGCTTACCTCCCTGGCCGTTGCGAATTGCGTCGGCCGCTTCCTGGGCCGCGTTGACGTTCGCCTGGGTCTGCTCTTGCTGGCGGGCAGTCGTGGCGTTCATCTGGCGGTTGGTCACCCACTGGGTGTGGTAGGCCTCGGCCTTAGCCAGCAGGTCGCCCAAGTTGTGGCAGCCGTTGATCAGCTTGGCGTCATTGATCCGCAGGTAGAACGCGGCGACATGGTGGGCAACTTCAATCCCAAGGCGGTCAATCAGCTGGCCCATCTGGCCGCCTGCCTTCGCATTCCATACCGGCCAGGTGTGGTAGCGCTTTCGATAGGCCATGGCGTAGTTGGCCCAGGCCTTGAAGGTTTTGCAGGACTGATCCTTTGGCCCTGGCATGTCTGCCGGGATTTCGCAGCGCGGCTCTTCGCCCCCAACAGGGATCAGTGCAACCACTTTCCCGGCAGGATGGTTCGGCTCGTCCGAACCTTCCTGCGAACACTGACTGGTACCCTGATTGGTATCCTGATTATTGGTATCCTGATTTGTCGGATTTTTTTCCGACCTTGGCTCGGATTTTTTTCCGAGGTAGATCGGATTTTTTTCCGACCTGTGGTGCCAGTTGGTGGGGTCGGATATTTTTCCGACCCGTCCAGTTTCTGGTTCCACTCGGTGGCCTTCTCCGTCAGGCGGAACAGGGTGATGCTGGAGGTGCTGGAAAGCTCGATCAGGCCGACCTCTTCCAGGGCTTTCAGCATGCGATAGGCCGTGTCTGGCTTGCCAGTGAGCAGAGGCAGCTCGTCGGTGATCTTGGCCTTGCTCAGGGCGAAGTAGATCCCGTCCGGCGTCTGCATAGGCTTTGCCCAACTCGGGCAGCCGTAGACGAACGAGAACAGCAGCGCCTGCTGGGAGTTGAGCCCCCATTCCAAGGCCTTCACCTGGTTGATGGTGAGGGTGAACTGCATATCAAATACCCCCTTGGGCTTTTTCCCTGCGGCGCTTGTCGCGGTAGGCGTAAACCTCCTCCAAGCCTTCCTCGATCTTCACGACCTCGCGGTCGAAGTAGGCCTGGGCCTGCGTTTCTTCCTCCGGAGGCAGCTCACCTGGGCCGGCCAGGCCATTCCAGATCCACCGCATCGCGGCGTCGGCACCCTTCCCTTGCTGCCACTCGATCACGGAGGCACGCATGCCAAGCAGGTAACGCCCGAACGTCAGGTCGAGCTCCTTGACTTGCATGCGCAGCGCCTCGTTATCGGCCTTGAGCTGGTCGCGCTCATCAAGAGCTGTTTTAACCCCCAGGCGACGGCCCTCGTCATAGCCGGATTGCCACTCGCTCTTGTCGGGACGGCAACCTCCGTGAGGCGAGCACATGCCCGGATGCTGGCAGCGCTGCATGGACTTTCTGCAAATAAGATCGCTCATGCCGCACCCCGCACGGCCTTGTCGTGGGTGTGCAGGCCGTCCCAGTTCTTCTTCATGGGCAGCTCGCCGGCCCGGTACAGCTCGTACAGGCGCACAGCGCCCTTGCGCAGCAGCACAGGCGTGAAGGAGATGAACGGGTCTTTGCCGTGCGGGGTGACCTCGACCTGGTGCTCTGTCATGTACTTGTCGCGGGCGTATGAGCCGACGCGCCAGCGGGTGCCAGACCGGCTCTCGTTGTAGAGCCAGCTACGGCCCTCAAGGTAGTGGCCGACCTGCATCACGTTGACCCCATTGAGGCCCTTGCAGAACTGGGTCGGGGTCATGCCTTCCTTGAACAGGTTCTCCAGGTGATCGATCTTCTTGGCCTGGGCCTCGACTTGGACGGTGAGCAGCACACGGGCTTTCTCCGACTCGATGGCCATTTGGAGGATTTCCAGCTTGCTGAGGTCGGCGGGCGCAGGCTTGGCGACATGGGCCTCCAGCTCCTGCCAGCGGTCGACCAGCGCCGCGGTAAATTCCGGGCACAGCTGGGCAACAACGACGAAGCTGTCGCGCTTGTTGACCAGATAAACCTCGACAGGCCGGGATCCCGGGCCCTGGTGAGAGGTTTCCACCGACGGTGAAAAGCTCACGACGGCCTTTTCTTGTAGGCGCTCCATGGCTCGCTTCACGCTGTCATGCCTGGAGCCAACCAGATCGGCGATCTCCCGGGAGGACATGCGCGCCACAGAATCGCGCTTGTCGTTTTGTGGCGCGAGCCTTGATAGGGCCTGTACACTGGTGGTCTGCATATGCATAATTCACCTCAGAGTTTTGTATTGCAGAGAGCCGACCTCGTCCGTCGGCTTTTTTGTGCCTGTCGTTTACCGGTACCCAATGAGGGACTGGCGCACGGGTCCCTAATTAGGGATCAGGCGGTTACCTTGGAGCCGCGAACGGCACCACGTTGTTGCTCTTGGGCTTGCCACGCATGGCGAGGAATTGGGTGGCCATCCCGACGATCTGGGAAGCGAGATCATCTGGGCTCAAGCCGACCTCCTCCGCCCAGGCTTCCAGCTCCTGGAAGTCCGATCTGCGGAATCGCTCGACTTGCACGTTGTGTTGCGATGCTTCGTTCGCAGGTGACATATCCTCTCCCCGGACCTATTCAGGCCCTGGCCTTCTTCTCGCTGATCAGCGGCAGGTGGCCGTGTTCTTTCTTGAACGCCAGCGCGGCCAGGATGATTTCCCGTGCCAGCACGCTGTGCTGCGCCTTGAGCTCCTGGGCGTACCCCTTCAGCTCGTTGAAGTCCTCGTCATCCAAGCGGACCTTGACCTGGTGGTCGTGGCGGTGTGCTTTGTCGTCATAGGCCATCAGGTGTACCCCTGGTTGCTACGTGGTCGATAGGTTTGGATGACAGGGACTTCGTTGCCCGCTTTTAGGCCCCATCGAGGGCCTTTTTGTGTCCTACCAGCCCCAGAACCGGGGCCCTGTGTCGCATTTGTCTCAATTGCTCCTGGATGGCTAGCGATCGACTCATCTCCAGGTACTCATCGGTCGATCTTTCCAGGCTCCAGCCGAGGTCGGCAGCCAGCTGTCGAACCTCAGCCTTCACCTCGATTGGCAGCAATTCGAAGGTGGTTTCAGGCATAGGCCCTCCATAGGGGCTTCAGGCCGTTTTATCCTGCTCACCAGCGCCGTTCATTTCTCGGAGCAGATCGGCAGCGCCCAAGCGGCGGCCGAGGTTGGCCAATTCGTGCACGTAGGTGGCCAGCTGCATGCCAGCCATACGGGCTTCCATGCGCAGCTTCCTGACCTCCTCGGGCTTCCAACGCGACTTGATTACTTCGCTACGTTTGTTGGCGGGGTCCAGATGCATTCAGGGATTTCCTTGTGATTGAAAAATGGTTAAGCGGCAGATTTTTTGATGCTGTGCTTGGCGTTCTTGGCCAACTCTGCGTGCATCTGGTCAATGGCAGTCCCGGCCACATAACTCGGGTTGCTGATCTGCCCATTGCGGATACGAAAAATCGTCGAGATGTCGCATTTGGCGCGCTCTGCAATGGCCTTGTAGGTCATCCCCGAGCCCAATAATGCGTCCAGTTTTTTTGGAAGATCGGTAGCGCTCATGGCTGCCTCCTTTGTGGATATGCACATAATCATGCACCAGTGCATATCTGTCAACGTTCCGCTGTATTGCCCTATGCACTGCCGGGAGGCAGCATTGCACCCATGCATAAATCGATAGACAAAATTCTCGCTCAACTCATGGCCGAAAACGGCATTTCTCAGGTTGAGCTGTCGAGCCGGACAAGCGTCGGCCAATCGACTATTTCCAGGATTCTAAAGCCCCAAGGCCCCAAGGGAATCAAAGAGCCAACGGACAAACAGGTCAGGCCACTGGCTGACTTTTTCGGGATCACCACCGACCAGCTGCGCGGCTATGAACCGCTGGGCGAGGGAGAGCCAGAGGCGGAGCAGCGAGAAATCCTATCTACAGCAGATATCGTCAAGCAGATGCTGGCCAAGCATGGCAAGGGACTTTCTCTGGATGCTCGGCAGAAAATTGCCAATGCCATTGAAGAAAAGACGGCTGAGCAGGCATCTTCCAACGTCATCACCGTCGATTTTTCAAGGCCTGGCCAGGTGGGGGACGAAGTCTGGATCGCTCACTATGACGTTCGCGGCGCAATGGGTGACGGCGAGGTGGCGCACGATTTCCCGGAAATGCTGCAGGACATCCGCGTAAGCCCCACTCATCTGCGAGAGATGGGGGTCGAGTTCAAAGAGCACTACCACCTGAAGCTCATAACGGGTGTCGGTCAGTCCATGGCCCCGACCATCAAGAGTCGCGACCCGTTGGTCGTTGACATCAGCATCCGCGAGTTCGTTGGCGACGGGATCTACTACTTCTCCCATCAGGGCCATCAGTACATCAAGCGCCTGCAGAAAAAAGGCCGCGACCATTTCAAGATGATTTCTGACAACACCAATCATCCGCCTGAAGACATCCGGGTTGATGAGACCTACATCCAGGCCCGGGTGCTGCTGGTGTGGAACGCCCATCTGGTGTAGCCATGCCCCTAACCAAGCCCAACCAACAGCTGCGCCGAGACCTGAAGGATGCAGCCTTCGCCCTGGAAAGCGCCGCGCTGGAGATCTTCCACAAGGCCCAGGGTGGTGACGAGGCTCAGTTCCTGGAGGCGATGAAGCGCGTCGGGGAGCTGCATGAGCTGGCAGATCGGCTGGTGGGGTATGGGGATGAGATAAAGGCCGGCCGAGTGACAAGGACAAAGGAATGACTATCAGAGAACAAATCCACCAAAACGCACTTGCCATCATCCTCGAAGCTAACCCGCAGCTCATCAGAGAATACGATGAGATGACCGAAGATGCTCTCTGCGGGATGACCTTGGCGGAAGCTCGGGATCTACGATTGACACAGGCCTTGGTGAAAGAGGCAGAGCTGCGTCGCATGGATGCCTGGGCGTACCAGTTGATGCTCGCCGAGGATGCCGGCATGGACGTTTCTGCCGTACGTGAAGAAGACAGGCGCGCGACAGCTGCCGTGCTCGGTGCTGACGATCTTCTATGAGCAACTTAACCGACTGGCTTTGACATGCGCAGATGGGAGCTGCTGACCACTGCAGCCTGACTATGCAGGCTGGGGAAGATCATTTGAATGGATACCATTTAGAGGCTGGAAGAATGCAATAGTGATTATCAATGAGGCAGCTTGGCGATGCCTAGGCAATCGTTGAAATACATATTTATTCTTCAAGCATTACTGCAGACACAGGGACAGTTAAAATGTCGAGCTCCAGGAAAACGATAACAATACACTACAGAAAATTCGTTAGACCGGAGCGCTCAAAGTTTACGCTTGAGCAGATGGTCCGCTCTGCAATGGACTACCCAATCGATGGCGGAATCCAGTTAAAGCATAGGTATCTCGAGCGCTTACGAACAGATGGAGCCGATAACTATTTCATCAACCTATACCAAGATTCCGCACAACAACTTGGTTTTGTTTTTGGTGATATTCTGCATTTTTCAAAAGGCCATCTTCAAGCGCTTGCCAAAACCGCAGACCAAAACGCGCAATCCGTACCAGTGCAACAACTTAAGGCACCAGAGCAGTCTGAGTACGTCCATTCACAAATGTTTTGGATGATCAAGGACGACCATGCTTTCGTTGTTCAGAGCATGTCTCTTAAATCGGCAGACCTTGAAGCATATCTTTCATGGCTTCTAAAAACAAAATCCAACACGCTAGCCCACACCGACTCGGTAACACTTACATCAAAATTTGACATAGATGATGTGGGCGGAGAGCTGGCGGATATACAAGAAATTGTGATCGGCGGCGTTGCCACTCCTCCCCCTGTAAAGTTTGAAACAGCCCCACCAGTACCAAAAACCGTTGAAAAAATCAGCGAGGTCACCCAGCATGGTCAGATCGACACGGGAAGAACTACTGGATGGGCCACAGCGCGCAAAATCTTGGCCGAACTGTTAGGCGGGGACGCCAATGTAGCATCCCTGATGCAGTCAGTGCCTCCCGATGCCGAACTCGACGTGCAAGTACATATCGGGTTCAAAACAAAAAAACGAAAGATTGACCGTGTAGCTCTGACACAGCTCGAGACTGGCTTACGCAACCTGCCAGATAGCCAGTTACAAGTTAAAGCCAAGGGCGGGAAGATAGGGAGCGACGGGTCCATTCGACTGCACCACAACGCATCAATAAAGCTTATAACAGCAATGGATGGGAATAACGAAATAATCGGATCACTTTTGGACCCGGCAGATGTATTGCGTGCTACAATTGAAGCATATTCTACATTTTTGGCTAACGGGAAAATCCCAGAGTGACAATGTATGCGGCCAACAACCAAAAGGAAGATAGCATCATTAGTGCTCCCTTTGCTAGCAGGGGCGGCTGCCGCATATTATACCCCCCTATCCTTTTGGTTTGATATGAAGGAAGGGTTGATAGCGTTTCTTGGGTTTCTTGCCGCGTCACTGATGCAGGTAATGCCCATAACGGCCAATTTTGTGCAGACAGATAAATTAAACCCTGCCGAAGCAAGAAAAATTGTAGATTCACTGACTCGCCAGCAGCACTATTGGATTGGACTCTTAAGTGCCACCATAGCAGCACTGCTAGCAGTGATAATATTCTCCGCACTGAAGGCACCACTTGAGAAGCACACCGAAGTCTGGCAAGGAATGTCATACTCTAGCATCGGTTGTTTTTTCATAGCCTACTTATTCTGTTTCGTATTGATTAAAATGCTTGGCCTGTTTGAGGGAATGCTCTCTCTGCACAACTTACGAGCAGAGCTTGTAATTGTGGCAGCCAATCGCTCGGCAGCCGAAAAGAAAGAAGCCATTCAGGCAAGTGCGGGCGAGCTTCGACCGGTGCTTCCTGAAGGATATGGTGCAATAGCGAAGCCGCCCCAATAGCCTGCCTCGGCGGGCTTTTTCATGCCTGCTATCCTGTCGTGACCTCCGGGAGGACTAGCCATGGTCACCGACAAGCTAACCTTATCTCTGCTCTCGCGGATGGCTGACGCTCAATTGGCCCTGGCCACCGGCATGAGAGGGGCAACCCCTAGATCTCAGGGATACCCTGAGGGATCGCTTCAGAGAATTGCTGAGGCACTGGAGCAAATTGAGGCGGCCTTGGTTGAGATCGACCAATTCAGCGCTGGCAGCAACTCGGACATCCAAGCCAAGCTACACTGACCTTGCCAAGTGCAGGGATCTCCACCTCACGTGCTCGGCACCAGCCCGCCTCAGCGGGCTTTTCTTTGCCTGCTAGTCTTTCCTCATCTTCATGAGGAGCCGCTATGACCGACCTTCCCAACGATCCGACAGCCGCCCTGCTCTTCCGCTTAAACCAGAACATCAACGCGCTCGGTGCCGCAATCGAAGAGGCCGGGATCTGGCTCGATCAGCGAGGGGCGACCGAAGTATATGAGCGGATCCGTGAGCATCTGGAGGTGCTGGTGGATAACAGCGAATCCATAGCCGAGCTGCTGGCCGACCTGATTGCCAGACAGAAACCTGAAGAGTCCACTGGCCCAGAGGATTGATACGGCGCCTCGCTGCCGGCCGAAAGACCAGCGAAGATTGATCTGTAGGATCCCTCTTTGCCCGCTCAATGCGGGCCTTTTCATGCCTGCGTGATGGCGGATGGCCATAGTGGTAGGATGGCGACTTAATTCACGGGCAGAGTTTTTTAGGATGAAAGCAGTAATCGCAGGCGTGCTCGCCGTTTTGATCGCAGGTGGTGGTTGGTTTGGCTGGAACAAATATCAGAGTGGCCTGGAAACGACTGCGGCCGTCCAGTCCATCCAGCAATCTTCTACGCAGACAGAGCGCCAGTTGAACGCCCGGAAAGAGGACGGGATCACCTTTGCCGAATACTTCAAGCGCTCCATTTCAGTCATGGAGTCGCTTGATCACTCGATATCAAGCCTTGAGGCTCGCCAGTGGAATTACGTGCCATCTGATCGCGACCTGGCGATTGCTTTCATTGAGCAGTGCAAGTCCATCGTGCGCGCAGCTGAAGCTGACACCCGCCTTATGATGGATGAAAGCAACGCTAGGGAGTCAACTGATGCGGCAAAAAAGGAGCTTGATGAGGCCGACTCGTCTGTAGCTCTGGAATGGGCACTAAAAAGGTACAAGCGCGCCAGCAACGAATTGCTTGAGGTACTTCACAAGCAGCTCGAGGCAATTGAGGGCAGCACCGATAAAGTAAAAAAAATGGTGGCCGCTGATGATGCCGTGAAAGCCGCTTTTGGCCCTGACAAGGGGCTCACACAAACCACCGTGAGCGCAATGAAGAAGTCCTTGGAGCCAGAACCGAAAGAAAAACCCTCAGAGGGCTAGCGGCATCTGGCCCAGATAAAGCCCGCCAAGCGCGGGCTTTTTCACAGCTGTCAGAAAGGCGTTTCTTCCTCCACCCTCTCCTCCTCCCAGTCCCTCTCGTTGACCAGGTCATCCCGGTCGTCAGCGCTCTGCGGCTCCCACCGAACCGTCACGCTCTCGTCGTCGTTAAACGTCAGGTCCAGCTCGGGCGTTTCGGCCAGCAGCCCCATCACCTCCTCCCACTCCATGTCTCCGTCCGTGTCCAGGCGATGGATCGTCACCCAGCGCTGCGACTGCGCGATCGGGTGATTGATCATCGAGGACACCCGCAGGCCTAGTCGCTCTACCCCGGTCATCTCTTGGCGTGCGTGTGGTGCCGCTCTCTTTTGCTTGGCCATGCCACTACCCCTTTAACTGTATATCCATCCAGTAAAATTGAAGCATAACCAACCCTATAGGAAAAGTTAACCCCTGCTTTCAGATATCGACCCAGTGCATGGCTCAAAAATAAGTTATGCACCAGTGCATTGACACGCCAATTGCACTAGTGCATATTTTGTCCATCGCAGTCACTCACCAGGGACTGCAGAGGCCCTCAAGCCTCACCGCTCTTTAACAACTGAATAGGTTTCCGCAGCTGAGATGCTGCGGGCCGCCTGTCCGGCAAGGACAGGGAGGGCCGATGCAAAGGCTCTGTCAAAACCTAACCATCAAGCCGCTACGCCTCTACTGGGGACCGGCGATCTGATCTGACCTACCGCCTGGGGAGTGACTTGGGTGCTGGAAGGAAACGCAGGGAGAACCTGCGGCGGGTCGAGGGATACCGAACTGGCGAATGATCCAGAAATGCGTAGCGAGAGAGCAGCACAGAACGATTCACTGAAGCGCCTGGGCGACCGGGTGCTTTGGGAATCCACTGGAGGAAACAGAGATGGCTCAGTTCTACATCGACAATCACCTCAGCAATGGCAAGCGCTTGGAATGGCTTGCACTGCCCGACCAAGGCGAGCCGGTTGAATCGGTCGTGCAGCAGGTCAAGCAGGCCGCGATAAACAAGTTCGGCGGCATCGTTTACTTCAACCGCTGGGAGCACGTCGTGGCCAGCAACGGATATGTCACGGTGCAGATGTATGCGTGACCAGATTTCACTGGCTGGCCTTGGCGACAGGGCCGGCATCAAAGCCACTTCACTGAGGCGGCTTTGATGCACAGGAGGCCCCCATGGGAAGAGCATTGGTTCTTGGGGTCGGTATCAACGACCTGCCCCGCTATCACAACTGCCCGTTCTACAGCAGGTGGAAAGGGCTTCTCCGGCGCTGCTTCGGTGAGCGCGATGACCGCCACTATGAAGGATGCCAGGTGGCCGAGCAGTGGCTTCGGTTCAGTGCCTTCAAGGCGTGGATGGAACAGCAGCCATGGCATGGCAACCACCTGGACAAGGACATCCTGAGCCCCGGCGAGAAGATCTACCGGCCGGAAACGTCGGTGTTCGTGCCAAGCATCCTGAACAACCTGGCAATCGACAGGCCATCCCAGCGCGGCGAGCTGCCCGTAGGCGTGGCTCGCACTCGGCGCGGCAAGCCATTCATGGCAAGAGTTCACTGGCTGGACGGCAGTCGCACCAGTGTCGGCAGCTTTGACTGCCCGCATGAAGCGCACAGGGCCTGGGCCAACGCCAAAGCCGGGGTCATCCGGCAGGCGGTCGACCAGTACCGCGCCACTGACCGATTCGATGAGCGTGTCTGCAAAGCCCTGCTGGATAGGGCGGATCAGCTCGCTGCAACCTGAAATCAACCGCCCTGGAGGGCATGGGAATGCTGAACATCAACGAAGAATCTCTGAAGACCGCGATCGTCGCTCAGGTTGCAGACCAGCTGCTGAGCGAGGACGCCGATCTGTCGAATCTGGTCGACAAGGAGATCAAGAAGCGCATCGACAAGATCTTTGACGAGCGCGTCACTGCGCAGATCCAGAAGGCGATCGACGAGACCATCAATGGCTCGTTCGAGCGTGAATACCGCCGCGTTAACCAGTGGGGCGACCAAGAAGGCCCTTCAACCACCCTGCGCAAGGAGCTGGAGAAGACGGTCACCGCCTACTGGAACGCCAAGGTGAACCCTGGCGATGGGAAGCCGGCCACCAGCGATTACAACTCGGTTACCCGGGCGCAGTGGCTGATGACAAAGATCTGCGCTGAAGACTTCAGCAAGGAAATGCGGCAGCACGTGACTAATGTTGTCGGCAGTCTGAAAGACGGCCTGCGCAAGCAGATGGCCAACCAGATGGACGCCCTGCTCAACGATCTCTTCAAGGTCCGAAGCCTGCAGGACCAGGGCAAAGTCGAAAAGCCTTACTGATTCCCTGACAGCCGGAAAGACGGCCCGATGCCCTGCTCCCCATCGCAGGCTGCATCTGGGTGTGATCTGAATGCGCAGGCTTGCGCACAAGTGGAAGTGGTCAGCCCGACTGGCGTATGCCGGGGTAGCACCAGCGACGGCCAGGTAAAGCTGAGTCGAAAAAATGACCCCGGCGCCGAGCCGGCCAGATCACACCCCGATGCAGAGAAGCGCCCAGCTCCGGGCGCGGTTACCGAAGCACCTGTGGACGTCCCTTCCCCCGCACTGGGGGTAAACGAATTGCGCCGCTGGATGGGTCCACGCCAAGCCAGCTGCCGGGGTAGCGCCCGGCCTCTGCATCCTCTTCCCTTCACATCGACCGCATTGGACAGGTGCCAGCGAGCTTCACGGCTCGGGTTTGGTCACCTGCGCTGGCATCTGCCTAATGCGGTTGCCCTACCCCACTAGGAGGACGCTATGGGCGCACTTCGAGCAGCACAATTTGAGTACGACAACCGGATGCCGCCGGCGGTGAGCGATGACGAAGTCGCCCAGGCTGAGTGGATCGACAAGCACGCAGCTGAACTTGTCCTGGGCTATCGGGTGAGTTGGGGTTATCGCGGCGAGCGCGGCGAGATCACCCAGGCCGACCTGGCACGGGCGGTCCAGGATCATGCGAACCAGCGCCAGATCGATGGCCTGGACAAGCAAGACGCCTTTGGCAAGTTGGTAATGGCCGGCCTTGGCACAGGTAGCGCGGGCTTCATCAAGGAGCTTTCAACCTACCTCTTGGGCGGCCCAGGCGCGCTCAAGGAGATTGCCGCCGACCTGCTGCGCCCGGTAGCGGCCAAGGCCGTAGCCGCCGAGCAGGAACGTGATCGCGATATTCTGGAGTGCGGGTTTTGAGCCCGCATGTCCTGATTGACCAGATGCTCGATGCCCTGATGCACCCGGCCACTTCGGCCTGCTTTGCTACTGACATTCAACGCCAACTGACCGAAATGCTGGCCGACCAGCGCATCACCATCGAAGAGTTCAACCACTACTGCGGGCGCCTCAACAAGATCGTTGATGGGCGCAAGGAGGTTGCATGACTACGCCGATCTTCCCGTCGATCATCGAAGACCAGGTGGCCGAGGCTGCCCAGGCCGTACCCAACGACCGAATCCTGATGGTGTTCAAGGGCCTGACCATGGAGGACGCCATGAATCAGGCGCGCCTGGCTCACATCGAGAATCCGAAGGCCTGGTCGGGCCGGGCCTACCTCTGTGGCATGTGCACCCTGGCCTACGAGGTCCGCACGTGAGGCGCCAGCAGGCCAGGCGCTGGGCGTTCTGGCGCGGCTTCACACGCAAAAAGCCCGGCGCAGGGCCAGGCTTTTTCATCTGGGTGCATCTACAGCTGAGAGTTATTCCAATGGGCGCTTGTGATAACTATAGCGCTCCGCATGGGATACCCTCGATGGGTCCGGCGGCCCCTGTTTCTTTTCTCTTCGAAAGGGAGGGCTGTCGAAATTGTCGTCACTGTCCTCTTGGCAAACGCTTCTGCCGTGATCGCTTGATCTCTCTAGCGGCCTCTCGTTACCGGCTGGCTGGCTGACCTGTCTGTCACTATCTACGCCATACCTGTCTCTGGACATACACACCTCTCAATGCTCAGAAGTCCTGAGCCACTTGAGTATGCGCTTCAAGCTCTTCCAGAAGATTTAAAACGGACCACCGGGAGAAGGCTTTGGAGCTTGGGCAGCCAGATCGAATGCTCAATCCAAATCACTCACACGCCTGTCACCTGGCGTTTCAACTTTCACAATTAAGGTGAAACTTCCAGTAAGGCTCTGGCGTAGCTCTCGGGGCATTGCGAAGGAAAAATGGATGAGCCACGAACCATCTTTCAATCGAAATGTATCACCCCGGTAAAGAGCCACATCCGTCTCGCTGACCCCAATCCGCCCGGCGATATCTAAATCAGTTGGCGCATCCAACATAGTTGTGCCCTCGCGTTCGCCAGGGAGCGACCAAGCAGTGCATTTGGACGAGCTATCGTTTGTGGTTCGGCTTGGCCGTGTGAGGGTTCGTCCAAATGACCTTCGGCTTACTCGCGGGTAAGCCGCTGACGCCAGAGGGAACGTTTTCAATCTGGCCTCCCTGGTTGATGAACAGTTCGGTCTGTTCATTCAAGCGCTCATGGGCGCGCTGTGACTCGGGGGATATGGCCTGGTGCATAAAAGCTACCTAATAGTGAAGAGCCGCAGAAAACGGCTACTCAGTCACTATACAGGGAATTGGCAGTGCCCGAAAAAAATCGGACTAGATACTGAAATTTGGCAGCACAATATACGCAAAATTCTGCACGTTTTGTATGCCCTTCCCCTAAGTCGAGCCATCCGGCGCTGCTATAACGCTGCATTTGCAAGAAATTACACGCTACTTCACTCCGCGCCTTGATGAGGCAACACAGGCCGGCAAGAGCGCACAACCATCACCGGCAGCCAGGGCGTCTGGCCTACATCACGGGCGTGACCTGGCATTTCCCCTATTCCAATTGACTGCGCCGGCCCGGCGCGAGGTGCACCAATGTCCACTAACCCCATGCGCATCTGGGAGAAGGTCCAGACGACCAACACCCAATTCACCAAAGAAGCCAAGGTCGGCGGCCAGCAGATCACCAGCCTGAACGGCACCGCTATGATCATGAAGGCCACCGAGGTCTTCGGCCCCGCTGGTATCGGCTTTGGCTGGAACGTGGTCGAAGAGCGCTTCGACAAAGGCGCCGAGATGTTCAGCGGCGAAGGCGATAAACGCGTCAGCCTGGGCTTCGAGCTGAACCACACCGTCAAGATCACCTTCTGGTTTGTGCTGGACGGCCAGCGCGGCGAGATCGAACAGTACGGCTGCACGCAGTACCTCTACAAGTCGAAGTACGGCACCACCACAGATGGCGAGGCGCCGAAGAAATCGCTGACCGACGCCATCAAGAAGGCACTGTCCATGCTGGGCTTCAGCGCCGACGTATTCCTGGGCATGTTCGACGACCAGAACTACGTGCAGCAGCTGCAGGCCGAGCAGGCCATCGAGCAGGCCGAAGACCGCCAGGCCGAGATCGAGCGCCAACAGCAGGAGCGCCTGGACTTCATCAAGGACACGATCGAGACCATGCAGAAGGCGGTGACGCCGCATGAGCGCAAGAAAATCCACGACCACGCAGTGCGCAAGCTCATCGGCCGCAAGGATGAGAAAGGCGCAGCGCGGATCTCGCTTGAACTGAAGAACCTCGAGGCCGGCAGGCCACAGGAGGCTGTAGCATGACCCAGCTCTACGCACTCACCGGCCAGATGGCCGAATTGGCCGCCATGTGTGACACCGACGACGAAGGCCTGAAACAGGCCATTCAGGACACCATGGCCGGCATCCAGGGCGAGTTTGAGGTGAAGGCCGACAACATCGTCATGCTGCGTCGGAACATTGAGGGCGACATCGGCGCCATCGACGCCGAGATTGACCGCCTCAGTGAGCTCAAGCGCATCAAGGCCAACAGCGTGACCGCGATCACCGACTACCTGCGGCGCAACATGGACGCAGCCAACATCAAGTCGATCAAGCGCCCGCTGTTCACCATCAGCCTGGTCGCCGGCAAGGAAAAGGTGATCGTCGACAACGAGCAGGCGGTGCCGGACGACCTGATCTCAGTGCAGACCAAGATCGCGCCAAACAAGAACGCCATTGCCGCAAAGCTCAAGGCCGATCGCGAGCACAACGAAGCCGTCCGCAAGCGCATGGCCGCCGGCGAAGACTGCGAACACGAACTGATACCTGAGCCAGGCTGGGCGCATTTGGAGCGCGGCGAGAGCTCGATTCGCATCAAGTGAGGTCAGCATGAACCCATCAATCGACCTAGAGGCCGCACAAGCGGCCTTCCTTGCCTCTGGAGGCAGCATCATCGTGCTTGACGGGTACCAGTATGTGCCACACAGGCCGCACCGCGACATTGAACAGGTGCGCGCTGCACAGCCCAAGCCACTGAACCAGAAGGCACAGAAGCGCCAAAAGCAGCTTGCCGAACTGCGCGAGCTGGCCAAGACCATGACCTACGCCCAGGCCATGGCCGAAACCGGGTTGGCACAGACAACGCTCTACCGGGCAGCGCAGGACGGAGGGTTTGCCTTCAAGCCTGACCCGCGCCGATTCCATGGCGAAAAGCAAAGGGCCTATGCAGTCCCTGCCGAGGACAAAGCGCTCGCAGCCAAGATCGCCGAATTGCGCGATGCCGGCCTGAACCGTCACGAAGCCAAAACCAAGCTGGGCATCTCCGACCGCAAGTTCTGCCGGGTCATCCACCTGTTTGGCGTCGACTATCCCAAGGCCGAGGGCAAGCGATGCGACGGTCCAGTTTGAAGCGCCAGGTCCGCCAGCGTCGGCGGCAAGAACAGTTCCACCTGCCGCCCAGCGGCCTACAGGAGCACAGACATGCAGAAAGCACCTCCTGGAGTGGTAACCCTGCCGGCCTGGATGAATCGACCGGTAAAGAAGCTGTACAACACCCGCAGTGGCGGCCAGTACCGGCCTGATGATGTTGCCCTGGCCTTTGCGCTCAGCCTGCGCATGCACGACAGCGCCGATCACCTGCGCAGGCTGGCCCGGCGCCTGGTCGACAAGGTCTGCCTGGAGCACCAGCCGAACATGAAGCGCCTGG
The DNA here is from genome assembly GCF_039673335.1 of Pseudomonas sp. TWI929. Classification (NCBI taxonomy): domain Bacteria; kingdom Pseudomonadati; phylum Pseudomonadota; class Gammaproteobacteria; order Pseudomonadales; family Pseudomonadaceae; genus Pseudomonas; species Pseudomonas sp. TWI929. Next base: position 3,903 of record NZ_JBDJLK010000055.1, on the reverse strand, counting down.
CCCGCGAGCCGGACGACGCCAAGGTGTTCGACGCCGCGCTCAAGATCATCAACCGGGTGTGCGACCTGCTGGAGTACGTGCCGGGCACCCGCTTTGTGCGAAATGGAGAGGATGATGGCCAAGACTCAGCAGCAGCGTGACCAGGAGCGTCGCGACAATGAGGCTAAGGCCCAGGTCGAAGACCTTCGCATGAAGGCCGGGAAAGGAACCCGCCAGGCCTTGGCTGAAATCATGGAGTGGGCTGACGTTCAGCAGAACGGCGAGGCCATGACCCTGTTGATCCACCGCATCCATGAATTAGGGCCTGAAGCGGCCCGCCACTTCCTAAGTGCGCCGCGCCACGAAATAAAGCTTTCGAGTTCTGTGGTGCGCAAGCTCGATCAGTTCCGCCTGAGCCGCGAGTTGCGGGCTCCGTGCCTGGAGCTTGGCGACGATCCTGATGATAACGGACTGATCCTGTTGGGAGAGCTGGCCTGAGCATTCCGCACGGCCGGCGCCAGCAGTACATCAATCTGCCGACCAGCGGGCTAAGAAACATCAGAAATGGCGGAGACGTCAGTCTGACCATCAAAAACCTTCCGATGCAGCTGATCAGCCAGCCGAAGAAACACGCTGAATAGCGCTCAACCTATGCAGATTCCGGTCCCGACATTGCGCATATTACATGTGGCAACACTCATGAATTTCCGCCCATCATGGGAGAAAGTCATCTCCTTCGCATCACCTCGGACGTGAATGTCGTTGATCTGCATATTCAGCCGTTCTACTACGATCTTTGAAGGAGGGTAGGTCTTTAGCACCAGCACAATATCACCAGGCCCCTTACGTATGGTCAACGTGTTTCCGACCCATTCCACATCCCAGTTGTCAGCACCAGCAATCCACTGATTCTGATCAATCCGCAATGTCGTAGCTCCTGTGTCATCTGCGAACAACCCAGAGATTCTGTACGTTTCTCCTGGAAACTCTGGCGGGAGTATCGAGAGAACGTTGTCACCGAGAACATTCAATATGTGCTTGCAGTCGATAAAAGTGCTCCCAGCAAATACCACTTCTATCGATTCAGTGCTGACATCCAGCCATTCTTTCGTGAAGCCTTCTTGCAAGCACCGAGGGCTTGCGTTGTGCTGGGCCACAGTTGCAGCCGAGAGAACTTTGCGATTGCGCTTCTGGTTGCACTGCATGCATAGCAGCGTGATACCTGCTGGGTCATGGACTAAAGCATCCGCAAAATCAGGAGCGAAATGCTCATAGTCATAAAATCCTAGCCCGCATATCACGCATCCAAAACCACATCGTTGCCTGACCTCTCTTTTGATCTCAGCGCTGATAGTACGACCCAACCCGTGTTTGTTTCGTTGGCCCATGAAGCAGTCCTCCGTTGACTAAGTAGAAAGCAAACACATCAAACCCCATCCCAAACCAAATTGCCACCATGCCGCCACCAGCACGGAGGGCGGCGCATGCCCAGGACAATGTCATGAACGACGAACAACGCCACCAAGAATGGATAGCTCAGCGCAAGGCCGAAGAGGCCAAGCGCCGCGAACGTGCCGCCGAGTGCTTGAAGGACCACGAATACACCGTCCTGGCTGACACCGATCAGCTGAAGGTATGGCGCTGCAAGGCTCCCGGCACAACCTGCTACGCCTTCGACATCCTGATCACCCGCTTCGGCATCGCCATCGTCGGCGACATCAATGGCCTGACCTTCAACGTCGGCCTGTCCTACGGCATCGAGTTCCTGGCTGGGAACGACATCGGCTACTACATCCACTCGAAGCTCGAAGAGAATTGCCGCGAGCGCGAGTTCGATGAGGGAGCTTTCCGCTCGGCATTGGTAACCGGCGTCTGCAGCCAGATCTGTGAAAACACCCATGACGACGAGCTGTACGCCGCCCTGCCCGAGTGGATGCGGAATGACGGCGGAGTCGGTGAAGCCGGCCGCTGGGATGAGCTGCGCAGCCTGGTCAAGGATCGGCTTGCAGCAATCGAATACGGCGAAGACGGGCGCGACTTCTGGGACTCCCTGAATGATCGCCTGTACGAAGCCGACCACGTCGAATGCGTCGAACAGGCCAGCATGCTCATGAGCGAGCACCACGAAGTGCTTGGACTTGGCTGCGACTACTGGGAGATCACCATCGACAAGCCGCGCGACAGCCTGATCAATCGGCTGTACCTGATCAACCACGCCGCCAAGGCGATCGTCGCTCAGCAGGCCTAAGCAAAAGCCGCCTGACCCTACGGCGCTGGCCGCCAGTGCCCTCCCCTACTCAACGATGACACCTCGACTATAACGGCTGCGTCTGCGGGGAGCACTGGCGGGCTAGTCTAGACTGGACATGAGAAACCACCACGGAGCCATCAGATGGACCCGTTAACCTCTGAGCAGTCTAAACCTCATGAAATTCCTGAAGACGTCGACCATCTCAGGTTTCATCGCGCCCATGAACATATGCACCACCCCTTTGGTAACGATGCATTTGCCCGAAAAGCCGAAGCTTTCGCCCGTTTCTTTGGCACACCAATTTTTCTTGGGTCCCAGTCACTAGTGGTTCTTATTTGGATGGGTATCAGCTTATCGGGGCTGTCAGCGTTCGATCCCTACCCCTTCATTCTACTGAATCTAGCGTTTAGTCTGCAGGCGGCCTACGCGGCCCCTCTAATTCTTCTGGCACAAACTCGCCAAGCCGACCGTGACAAAGCTACCTCTGAAGCAGACGCACGACATCGAGAGGCAATTGCCATGGCCAATCAACGACGGCAGCGGGACGCAGAGATTCACAGCCAGCAGCTTCTGCAGTTGTTGGAGCAAAATACACACCTAACGGAGATAACAAAGCAGATGAGTGAGCGAATCGAAGTCCTTACTTCACAGATCCACTCACACTTGCTTGCTTCGTCAGGAAGAGAATCCTGATCCTGAGTACATCCGTACTCTTTTCGCAGCAACCTATCTCCCTTCTATCGCGGGTCCCATAAGCGACACACAAGCAGGGAGCACAGAGCGGCTGTTGTTCGGGCACGCACCACTCCCCAGGCAAGCGCCTGAGTCATCGTTTCTTCAAGGCGAGTATCGTAAACCTCCTCTAGCAATGCCATGCCCTCCGAGGCGTAAACACCGACGAATAGTTGCGTAAGGCCCTCGGTGGATAGCCGGACCTCAACGTCGATGCTTACGCCGTCTACATAGGCCTCAGCATGACATCGAGAATGTAGCGATGAGTTTGCCCAGCACCAGTAGGTGGATCCTCGAGCTCTCATTTTCGTTGTCCTTTCTTTGAGAGCTTAGTAACGCACACAAATCATTAGTGCACAGTACCACTGGGCAGTTGGCCTGAACCATTTCGCTATCAGTCAACTCGCTGTAACCTCAGTTCACTGAGGCGATATTGAATCTGTGGCCGACTTTGCCCACCATCTAGCGAAAAACTGAACGATGAATGGATAAATCGAAGCAAAAGGCTGCAGGATCGTCGGACATCTAAAGGGGATGGTAGCCTAACCGGTATCCTCCGGTGCATCCATGGTTGCCGCGAAAGTCATCCAATCTTCAAACGTTTTAAGATGCTGGCCACACAGATAGTCCCACCCGGCGCCGGAGATGTGCCCATATGCAACCTGACTCATGATGGCCGCAGTTTGCATGTCTAGCTTACGTAGCAACTCATACGCCCGAAACTTCTTCTCCCTGTTCACTTTATCCATCGTCGTCACCAATCTGTGAGGCACGCCGGACAGCATACCTACCCGGTGGACCCCACCCGCGCGACATAAGTCAGTAAACCTCCTCTCCCCTCTATTCACTGCCGCGATATGGCGGCCAAGGCGAAGCTATGCCTCAACCCAAGCGGACCTACTTGATTGGCTACCTGTGCTCCGGAGGTGGCGGCCGTTTCT